>CAYZYD010000016.1:6061-16307 GCA_964482505.1 uncultured Planctomycetia bacterium
CAGAGGGACCGATACGATCCTCAACGACCTGATAGGTCGCCTCCGGTCGTATCGGTTCCTCTTTCTTGCGAGCGAACGCCTGACGACTTCTCGCGACGCGGTTCATGAATGATGCGGGCTGCCCTCGCGATTCATGAGCCCGCTGCTACGAAGTCATCCGATGTCTGCTCGCGGCGTCAGAGGGACCGATACGATCCTCAACGACCTGATAGGTCGCCTCCGGTCGTATCGGCTCCTCTTTCTTGCGAGCGAACGCCTGACGACTTCTCGCGTGCGTTGACTCCAACTCGGCGATTCTTGAACACGTGGTCGGTCTCGCCTCGTCGGCGAATTCACCGATTCGATTGCGCCTGGGCGGCTTCTACTCAAGTTTCGAGCGGGGCGACTTCCCATTCTTGGTCTTGATCTTCGCGCCACGCGTGCCAGCCCAGTGGCAAGCCGCCGAGGGCGAGGATCGTGGGATCCCGCTCGATGATTTCGTCTAGATAGACCGGGTGCGCGTCGGATTCGGTCGGAGTCTGCCAGGTGAGAAATTGCCATGGGACCTCGGTCGGGTCGGGGCCTCCTGCGACGACGTGCAAGACGGGCTCTTTGTCTTGCCATACCTGCTTCACAGTAAGCGCTACGGCGCTGCGAGGACTCGGGAGGGTCCAGTGGAGAAGCGGCGGTTTGAGGGCGTGGGCGAGTCGTTGCGTTTCGGCCGCGTCGCTGGCGTAACGGGCGATGCCGCGTTTCTGCCAGTACTCCACCTGGGCTTCCACCGCCCTCAAATTGCCCTCAGGGGGGATGTCGATCGCGTAGTACCGACCGCCCGCGTGCTCGAATCCGGAACGGTAGTCAGAGATTTGCTGGAGTCGACTCTCGAGATCTTCGTCGGTCAGGGCCGCTGCGAAGAGCACTTGGAGCGTGCGGTGCCCGCTCGGTCTCCAGACCTCCTCGACGACGAGGCGACTCTCGTGCTCTCGAACCGTAACCAAGTCGCCGCAGGCGAAGGCCGTCGAGAGAAACGGACTGTGCTCTAGTTGGTAAGAGCCCTCGGGACCGGGAACGCCCCAGAGAACTTCCTCGTCAAAACGAGCCGCGTGGACATTGTCCAAGACGAGAGGGGTCTTCAGGATCGGCTTCATAGAGTCCTCTTGTTGCGCTATCCAGTCCTCGTGCGAAGGACAAACCAGGCGATGGTGATGAGCCCGAGAATCGCTACACAGTGGAGAGCGACGAGTCGGTAAAACGTTTTGATATAGGCCGGCTTCTTCGATTTGTGCATGACAAAGCCCTGTGCGACAAGCGCTCCAGGCCAACCGCCGAGCAACTCGAAAAGGTGGAGACGGTTCTCCCGGATTCGCTTTATAAAGGGCCGGCTCGTCGATCCTGCCGGAGGCGCCTCGTCGAGTCTCTCTCGCACCCCTTGCTCATCGACCGGGGCCTGCGGCGGAGCAGCCTGCTTTGAGGCGGCTTTGTCGCGAGCGTAGAGCCGGATCGTCCAGAGACTCAGTAGGCTGACCGCAGTCAAGTAGATGAGCATCAGGGTGACGCTCGAGGCGAGCAGTCCGAGACCCAAAAGCACCGGAACGGAGAGCAGCAGCTTCTTCCATAGTGGGAGCTTGCCGATCCCGATCGGTACGTCAGCCCCGGCGAGTTTGCGCCGGAGCTTGCGAGCACTCAAGAAGAAGAAGATCTGCAGAATCACAGCTGAAATCAGAGTCACTCGGAACCAGAGCGCGAAGGTGGCGCGCCTCTCGATCTGGGCCGAAGTGACCGACCAGAAGACCGCCATCATGAAGACCGCTAAGAGGCCCATCGTCACCTGAACCAGCCGTCTGAATCTGGGGTCCGGTTCGACGAGGCTCGGAGGAGCGCCCGGGGCGGGTTGCAGCTTCCACGACCAGAGTCTGAGAATACTCGAGCTCATCAGCAGGCAGAGCGAGAGAAACCAGAGAAGCAGCCACGGAAAGCCTACTCGCTGATTGGCGTAAGTATCGAGATTGACGAAGCGAAAGCTGACGAGGAGCAGACCAAACCAGGCCGCGGCGCTCGATAGCTCCACCGTCAATCGCTCGAGAATCTTCAACGCTGCTCCTCGGCTATTGCTCCCGCTTAAGTACGACCGGTAACCTGCGCGCTCTGGAACCCGCCAATCGGCCGAGCTCCACGCGAGGGCCCCCGAGTCGCTAAGTGCAGATTTTGTTTGCGATTAAAGAGATTTCTCTCCATCCGGAGAGTGGCGCAGGAATCCGGCGACGATCGACATTGACCTCAATCCGAATCAAGCGACAATATCCAGGAATACGAGAAAAATTTGAAGGGCACGCCCTTTCGCTTCGACCACGATTGTTTCAGCGACATCTTACTTCAATGATTCGTGCGGTGACGCGATCTTGTCGACGCAAAGTGCCCGGACATAAGAAAGGACCATGAACTTGAGAACGCTTCTCGCGGCTAGCTTTGTCGCCATCTTATTGGCGACTCCCGGGTTTGCGGATCTCGTTGGCAAAGACGCCCCCGACTTCAAGGCGGGCGAGATGATCAACGAAGTACCGCAGCAGACTCTCGACGACTGTCGGGGCGAAGTCATTCTGATCAAGTACTGGGGGACTCGCTGAGGACCTTGTGTCGCTGCCGTGCCGCAGCTTGAGCAACTTTGGAATCAATACAAAGACAAAGGTCTTCATATCTTTCACGTCGAAAAGCAAGGGACTACGAAAGAAGACCTCATCAAGTTCTGCAAAGAGAAGCGCTTGACCTTCCCGCAGACGATCGGTGGGGACTTCGACAAGTACACAAGTCCCGGGGGGCTTCCCTACGCATTCGTCGTCGGCGTCGACGGCAAGGTGATCTGGGAAGGTCGGAGCGGCTACAAAGGCGTAGTTCACCAAGAGATCAAAAAGGTGCTCTACCCTGGCCTCGGGAAGCGCGAAGTCGCTCGCTCGCTGCGTAAGGCCGCGGCCGAGTTTGCGAGACAGCGATTTGCCAAGGCCTACTCAAAGGCTGAGTCTGAACTTGAGAAAGCCGAGAAGGACTCCGATTCCGAAGTGATCGCCGAGGCAAAATACATCATGGAGCGGGTCAATAAGCTCGGATCAGCTCGCAAAGCTATGGCGGTCAATGCCGAGAATGAGCGTGAATTTGGTACAGCCTACATCAGCTACCGAATGCTCTCCAAACAGTTCAAGGGGATGCCTCTCGGAGATGAGATGAAGGCTGCCTACAAGCGGCTCGACGACGATAAGGAGCTCAAGCGCGAAGTCAAAGCCGCACTCGCTTTTGACAAACTGCTCGAGAGCCAAGTCAATATCTACAAGCCCAGCGTCAAGAAGCAGCAGCTTCTCGCCTTCGCCAAAAAGTTTGAGGGCACACGCGCGGCTGAGAAGGCGACCGAAGAGGCGAACTCGATCAACTGAGGATCAGCGCTTTGGCGGGATCACCAAAAGCTCTCACGAAAAGGGGCGGACGACTCTCAACGAGTCGCCCGCCCTTCTTTTCGTGGTAAGGAGCGTGTCTCTAGAATTCTTCCCATTCGTCGCTTTCGCCCGAGGTGGAGGCATGACTCGCGGCGGACTTTTGAGCGCGCTTGGGGGTGCTGTAGGAGGCGGCGCTTACGCTCCGGCTTCGCGCCGGGCCGGGCTGTTCGTCTCCGAGGCTGAAGAAGGTCATCAGCTGATTGAGATTGTGAGTCTGCTCGTCGAGAGACTCAGAAGCGGCGGCCGCCTCTTCGACGAGGGCTGCGTTTTGTTGAGTCATCTCGTCGAGTTGAGTGACGGCTTTGTTGATCTGTTCGATCCCGCGGGTCTGTTCGCTCGAGGCCGAGGCGATCTCGCTGATGATCGTCGAGACCTTGCCAACCGCCTCGAGGATTTCGGTCAGGGTGTGACCCGAGGCGTCGACGAGGCGAGTTCCTTCTTCAACTTTGCCGACCGAATCTTTGATCAGCGCTTTGATCTCTTTGGCCGCGCCCGCGCTGCGCTGGGCGAGATTGCGAACTTCATTGGCGACCACCGCAAATCCCCGGCCCTGCTCGCCCGCCCGGGCGGCTTCGACCGCCGCGTTGAGCGCGAGGAGGTTGGTCTGGAAGGCGATCTCGTCGATCACCCCGATGATGTCTTCGATCTTCTTGCTCGACGCATTGATCTCGCTCATCGCCGAGACGGCGCTTCCGACGACGTCGCCACCCTTTTCGGCTTGGCCTCGAGCCGCCTCGGCGAGATCGTCGGCCTGACGCGCGTTTTCGGCATTCTGACGAACCGCGCCGGTGATCTCCTCCATCGTGGAGGCGGTCTCTTCGAGCGACGAAGCCTGCTCCTCGGTACGCTGGCTCAGATCGGTGTTTCCTTGCGAGATGTTGGAGGACGCCTCAGCGAGGCTCCCCGCGCTCGAGATGACGTCGGTCACCATCTGCTTGAGGTTGGTGACGCACGTGTTGACCGACTGCTTGAGAACCGCGAATTCACCTTCAAACTCGCCATGCATCGACTCGGTCAAGTCGCCTTTAGCCAGAGCCTCGATCACGGTGGCCGCCGAGCGCAGCGGGGTCACGATCGAATCGATGAGCTGGTTGATCCCTTGGCCGAGTGAGAGCAGGAACCCCGTCAGCCCTTCGAGCTCGAGTCGGCTGTCGAGGTCGCCCGACGACGCGCTCTCGATCAACTCTGCGATCTTTATCTCAGCTCGACGCTGTTGGGTCAGGTCTTTCCACTCGACGCAGTTCCCCGCCCAGTTTCCGAATTGATCGACGACCGCGGTGGCGTTGACGCTGAAGTAAAGGTCGCCGAGCTGAATCTCCGAGCTCGCCGGGAGATTGGCAGGATTAGAGAGCAGGCTTCTCTGGTGCTGGGGGTCGCGGTGAAAGATATCGATGTTCGTGCCGATGAGCCGGTCGACGGAGAAGCCCGGGAAGCGGGCCGCAAGGTCGGCGGAATTGCGCCGGAAGATCGCCTCGGCCGAGGGATTCATATAGGAGATTTCAAAATCTGAATTGCAGATCATCAGAGCCGCGGTGCTGCTCTGGATCGCGGACTCAAGCCGCGATTGCCGTTCGCTCGTCTTCTGTCGACCGACGGCGGCCGAAACGAGCTGGCCGACCGAGCGCAGAGTCTCGAGTCGAGCTTCAGAGAGTTCCAGCGTCTCGAGCGCAAAGAAGTCCATGGTTCCGATCACGTCGTTTTCCAGGAGGACCGGGAAGCAGACTCCGGATTTCACTCCGGCGCGCTGAGCGACCGGGGCCCGACAGCAGTCCGATACCCCGCCGAGATCGGGAACAAAGACCAGGTCGCGCTGCATCCAGGCGCGCCCACTCAGTCCGACTCCGCGGTCGAAGCTCGCCTCCTCGGTCACGCGGCGAAATTCGGGATTGACCGATCCCGACTCGAGCTCGAATCGCAGGCAATTTCGTTCGGGATCGACCTTCCAAAAGGAACCATAAGCCCAACCGAACGCCGAACGGACCGCGTCGAGGGCGTTTCTTACGACCTCCTCAACTGAGCGAGCGCTCTCGAGGGATTGCACGACGTTGAGCACCGCCTGAGTATTCGCTTGCGCTTCTTCGAGTTGTTCTTCGAGATCTTGAGTCGCCGTTTCAGTCGCCATATGTTTCTCTCCCTGGAATGAGAGCCTCTTGAGTGTCCCGTCTCGAAGCTGCTATCGACCAGGAGAATGAGAGAAATTTATAGAGAATGTCGTGAGTTCGAAAAGTACAACGCCCGGCCTTTCAGCCGCCGTCCACGGTCGGTCTGAAGCGATCGACGACCGATAAATTTCACCGTCGAGAATTCAGCCGATATCTACCGGCTCTATCATAGCGGGGGAGTTATCCCGGCAGCTCAAGTCGCGTGGCGAGGTCGCACCAGAGATTGACTCCGTTTCGCATCGCTTCGTCGTCGACTTGAAACCGAGGATGATGGCAGTAGTGAACGATCTCTTTGGCTGCGTCGTAGTTTCCGAGAAAGAGAAACGCCCCGGGTCGTTCCTTGAGATAGAACGCGAAGTCTTCGCCGCCGAGCGACGGCTCCACCTGTTCTTCGGGTTGGATCCGGTGTGTCGCTTGGAGGGCGGCTCTCGCCCAGTCGCAAGCGTTCGCGTCATTGACAAGAACGGGGTAGCCCGAGCGGATCGTCACCTCGACCTCATTGCCGAAGGCCTCCCCGACCTGTCGCGCTATGCGTTCGACCGAGCTGAGGACACGGTCCCGGACCTCGTCGTCAAAGATCCGAATCGTTCCCCGGAGCTGGGCGTAGTTCGGGATCACGTTGTCGGCGCTGCCTGTGTGAATCTGCGCGATCGTCACCACCGCCGACTGGAGCGGGTCGACCTGCCGCGACACCACTCCTTGGAGTAAAGTGACAATTTGGGCGGCGGCTAGGGGAGGGTCGGTGGTCTTGTGGGGGGTTGCCGCGTGACCTCCGACGCCGCGGATGTCGATCGCGAGGTCGTGGGGGCTCGCCATGGCCGGACCAGAGAGAATCCCCACTTCACCGGTAGGAATCTCGGGCCAGACGTGGACGCCGTAGATCGCTTCGACGCCGTCGAGGCAACCGTCGCGGATCATCCCCGGTGCTCCTCCGGGGAGTCGTTCTTCGCAAGGTTGAAAGATAAACCGGATCGAGTGCTTGAGCTGGTCGCGCGCGTTGCTGAGCCAAGCTGCGGCTCCGAGAAGCATCGCGGTGTGGGCATCGTGTCCGCAGAGATGCGCGGCGCCGGCGACTTCGCTCTTGTGGGGAAGGTCGGTCTCTTCGTCCATCGGGAGCGCGTCCATATCGGCCCGAAAGGCGACGCGCTTCGAACTGCCCGGAACGTCGAGGTCGGCGACCACGCCGGTTTGGCCGACATTCTCACGAACCTCGAGACCGGCTTGCCGCAAGACGTCCGCGCAGAGGCTGGCGGTCTTGATCGTATCGAAGCCGATCTCGGGCTGACGGTGAATCTGACGCTGCCATTCGATCACGGAGGCAAAGATGGCGTCGGTCGAGGTCATGAAGTCACTTCACCTTCGGCCGACTCGGCGGGTTGGGGCTCTGAATCGCCGAAGAGAGCGTCGACAAAGGCCTGCGGATCGAAGGGCTGAAGATCCTCCTTCTGCTCACCGACGCCGATGTATTTAACCGGCAAGCCAATCTCCTCGAGGATGGGAAAGATGACTCCACCCCGGGCGGTACCGTCGAGTTTTGTCAGCACGAGTCCTGTTACTTCAACGCACTTGCGGAATTCTTCGGCCTGTCGAATCGCATTTTGCCCGGTGGTCGCGTCGAGGACTTGCAACACTTCGTGTGGAGCTCCTTCGAACTTCTTGCCGATGACCCGACGAATCTTTTCGAGTTGGTTCATCAGATTCACCTGCGTGTGAAGCCGCCCCGCGGTATCGATCAGGAGCACGTCCGCGGCTTCGCTCTGCAGTTTTTCCACCGCCTGGTAGGCGACCGAGGCGGGATCGGCTTCGGGCTCACCCTTGACGAGTTCGATGCCGATCTTCTCAGACCAAATTTGAAGCTGCTCAACCGCCGCCGCCCGAAAAGTGTCTGCGGCCGCGAGCAGGACTTTCTTGCCCTCGTCGGTGAACTGGTAGGCGAGCTTGGCGATCGAAGTTGTCTTGCCGGTGCCGTTGACGCCGGTGACGAGAATGATCGTGGGCCCCGACTCGGCCCAATGTATGGTCTCTCGGGGGCCGAGCTTCTCAAGCAGCTTTCCTTTGAGGAACGGAACGACCTCCTCCTCTTTGAACTCCTTATCTCGGTAGGAGTCCGACAGAGCCTCGGTGAGTTCGAGAGCGAGCTTGGGACCGAAGTCTGCTTCGATGAGAGTCTGTTCGATCTCCTCGAGGGCTTCGTCGTCGAGCTTGCGCCCGAACGTCAACGCCTTCTTGAGAGCCTTGGTCGTCTTGGTGAGACCGCGTTTGAGCGCGGCTCCAAAGCCGCTCTTCTTGGGTTTCGACTCGGGTTCCTGACCCGAGTCCGACTCGTCATTCTTCTTGCCGAACCACTTACCGATCGCCACCTGTCTGCTCCCGTTCTGTCTGCTCTTGTTCTGCAAGAATCCGATCGAGGATCCCGTTGACGAACGCGCTCGACTTTTGGCTCGAATAACGTTTGGCGAGTTCGATCGCTTCGTCGAGGGTCACGCGGGGGGGGATGTCGTCGAGAAAGAGGAGCTCGGTCGCCGCTAGCCGCAGGATCGTGCGGACGACGCCTGCCATCCGCTCGAGGCGCCAGCGATCGGCGGCCCGGCGTAAGCACTCATCGACTTCGTGGGCGCGTTCCCAATAGCGATCGAGAAGGCGCACCGCAAACTCGCGCTGCACCTGGTTGGCGCCGAGCTCGCTGAGAAGATTGAGCGCAAGGGTGCGGTTCGAATCGGGTTGTTGGTCCCACTGGTGGAGACACTTGAGCGCGAGTTCCCGCGCTTCGCGACGTTGTCCCATCGCTCTTCTCAGCTCTCTGGCTCGAGGGTGGCCTCGAGCATCACTTGAGGCTCTCGCACAGTCGGGCCATGTGAATGGCGGAGTAGGCGGCCTCGGCTCCCTTGTTACCCGCTTTGCCGCCGGCGCGGTCGAGGGCTTGTTCGAGGGTGTCGGTGGTAAGCACCGCGAAGGCGATTGGAAATCCGTCACCTTCAAGAGAGAGTTGCGCGAGTCCGTCGGTGGTCGCTCGACAGATGTAGTCAAAATGGGGGGTGCCACCCCGAATCACTACTCCGGTCGCGACGAGTGCGTCCACCGATCCCGTCGCTATCGCTCGCTTACACGCGAGCGGGAGCTCCCACGCCCCGGGTACTCGAATTTGAATCAGGTCAGCTTCCGCGACTCCGAGTCTGAGGAGCGCGCCGCGAGCACCTTCGACGAGTCGATCGACCACGAGACTATTAAACTCGGAGCTGACGATTCCCACTTTGAGCGAGGTGCCGTCGAGTGAGCCCGAGAACTCAGTGACCATCGGTTACTCCCATTCAATCGTCGCGGGTGGCTTGGAGGAGATATCGAGAGTGACTCGGTTGACCCCACGCACCTCATTGCAAATTCGGTTGGAAAGGCGTGCCAGCACCTCTCGCGGCAGGTAGACCCAGTCCGCGGTCATGCCATCTTTCGATTCGACGATTCTGAGGGCGACGACGTTATCGTAGGTGCGCTTATCGCCCTGTACCCCGACGGTGTGAATCGGCAGCAACACCGGAAAGGACTGCCAAATGCGCTCGTACTCGGGTAGCGCTTCGATCTCCTCGCGAACGATCGCGTCGGCGTGTCGTAGAATCTCGAGTCGCTCTTCGGTGACCTCGCCGAGAATCCGAATCGCGAGGCCGGGTCCCGGAAAGGGTTGCCGACCGACGATCGATTCTTCGAGGCCGAGCTTGCGCCCCATCTCCCGAACTTCATCTTTAAAGAGAAAACGCAGCGGCTCGACGAGTTCAAACTCGAGATCGTCGGGAAGCCCGCCGACATTGTGGTGCGTCTTGATCGTGACCGAAGGCCCCTTGCTCGGAGCGAGACTTTCGATGACGTCGGGATAGAGCGTTCCCTGGGCGAGGAAGTTCGCTGATTCGTACGCTTGGCTCGCTCGCCGAAACTCTTCGACAAACTGATGTCCGATTGCGATGCGTTTCTTCTCCGGGTCGGTGACGCCGCGCAGAACTTCGAGAAAGCGATCGGCTGCGTCGACCTTCATGAAGTTGAGATGGTGCTGGTCGCCGAAGACTCGGCTCACCTCTTCCGCTTCTCCGCGCCGGAGCAGCCCGTTATCGATAAAGAAGCAGTGCAGTCGATCCCCGATCGCTCGGTGGAGAAGCAGTGCGACGACCGAAGAGTCGACCCCGCCCGAGAGCGCACAGACGACGCGTCCCCGAGCCCCGATCTGTTCGCGGATCGCGCGGACACTCTCCTCGACGAAATCACCGATGGCCCAGTCCGCCGTGAATCCACACACTTTGAAGAGGAAGTTTTCAAGTATCTTGCCGCCCTCGGGCGTGTGTGGTACCTCGGGAAGGAATTGAAGCCGGTAGAAGGGGGGCTGCGGCGATCGGCTCGCGCTCCTGCACTGCGTCAGCGCCTACCCGACGCCGCCGGACGCCGCCAACCTGCGCGCGATCGCCGCGCTCCGCGAACGGTTCGGCGTTCCGGTCGGCTTCAGCGATCACAGCATCGGCATCATTCACCGTGCCGACGCCGGCAGCGGAGATCGCAGTCAGTTGCCGTCCGTGTTGTAGGTCCCAGACCCGCGCATGCCGATCCGCCGAAACACCCGCCAGCAACCGCCCGTCGGTCATCTCC
>CAYZYD010000017.1:0-2988 GCA_964482505.1 uncultured Planctomycetia bacterium
CACCCCCAAATACCTGGTGTGGAGAAGACCCCACCCCCGACAACCTCGGTTGCGCGGAGAATCCCACATGCGATCTCGGTGGACCGATTGAAGGGCTGACTCTCGATCAATTGCGATCGTTCCAGCGCGGACGGGACGTGATGTTCAAGAAGTTCGGTTTCTCAGAAGGCCTCGGCCCGCTCTACAACACGACCTCGTGTGAAGCCTGCCACTCGACGCCAAAAGTCGGTGGGTCGGCGCCGAGCTACCGAAACTTCCTGCTCATCGGCATCGGGTCTCCTGGAAGTCAAACCGCACTCCCCGGTCTTCCGTCGATGGTCCTGCCGAGCTACCACATGCTGCGCGGGCCGCGACCGCGCATCGAGATTCCCACCGGAGCTGAGCATACTCTCGCGCCGCGAAACGCGCCGCCGATGTTCGGGACGGGGCTATTCGAGTTCGTCTCCAACGCCGAACTCTTCACATACCTCGATCCCGAAGATCAATTCACGGTTAATCCCGACGGGTCGGTCTCGGGCGGATCCGACGGTATCAGCGGGCGGTTTAACACCGACGCCGAGGGCAACGTCGGTCGCTTTGGCTACAAGTCCCAAGCAAACTTCATCGAAGCCTTTATCCGCGGGGCGCTCTTCAATCAGATGGGGATCACTTCCGACCCTGTCGACGGCGGTTCTGGGGTGGTCAATCTGAGCTTCTTGCAAGTGTCGACCGCATTCGACGACCCGACGGTCGATAACGACGGCGTCCCCGACCCCGAGATGTCCGTCAGTGACCTAGAAGATCTGATCAACTTCTGTCGCTTCGTGGCGCCGGTACCTCAGCGCCCCTTCGGACCCGATGAGATTCAGGGCGAGACCCTCTTTAACAACCTCGGCTGTAACAAGTGCCACGTACCGACGCTCGAAAGCGACTTCGGTCCTCTCCACGCCTATTCGGACCTGCTCCTCCACGACATGGGTCCGGTGCTCTCAGACGGACTCAGTATGGGTGAGCCGCTCTTTTCAACCCTCGATCCCGACCACTCCGCGAACGAATTCCGAACCCAGCCGCTCTGGGGAGTTCGACTCTCCGGGCCTTGGCTCCACGACGGTCGTGCGAGCAGCATCGACGAGGCGATCCGGCTCCACGGCGGCGAAGCTGAGGCGATCCGTCAAGCTTACGAAGCGCTCACTCCGAGCGAACAAGAACTGATCATTCGATTCTTGGAGGCGATCTGATGCTGACAAAGATCCGACTCACCCTGCTCGGAGCTTTCGCTCTCGCGCTGACCTCCCCTCTCTTCACCGAGATCATCAATGAAAACACCCCGGTTCCCGAACCGGGCGCGGTTGGTGCGCCCACCCCAGGTCTGACGAGCGACGAACTCGATCAGTGGGTTCGGGGCCGCAAAGTCTTCGATCGGGACTGGTTCCTCTCGGCGGGACTCGGCCCCGATCTCAACGGCGATAGCTGCCGAGCCTGTCACCAAATCCCGATCATCGGGGGCGGGGGTGGCCTAGACGTCAATGTCTTCCGCTTCGCGCGTGACTTCGGTGGGCTGGGTCCATTCACCGACCTTCCGGGGGGACAGATCGGCAGCAAGATCCGCACGCCCGATAATCCCGGTCGAGAAGACCATCCCGACGAAGCGGACCTGTTCGAACAGCGCCAATCACCGCCGCTCTTTGGAGCCGGAGCGATCGAGACGATCGCGGACTCGACCATCCTCGCCGGTGAAGACCTCGGCGACGCTGATGGCGACGGTATCTTTGGATACGCTCGCATGCTCGACGTCGCAGGGAGCCTGGAAATCGGCCGCTTTGGCTGGAAAGGTCAGATCCCGACGCTCGAGGACTTCCTGCGCGACGCGATGGGAGCCGAAATCGGGATCACGACTCCCGACGACGGACGAGGTTTCGCCTTCACGAGCGATACCGACGCGGTCGCCGACCCCGAACTTGTCGGCCCGGACTTCGACGATCTGCTCTTCTACCTCCAGAACATCGCGCCGCCGCCGCGCGCCGGAAACGTCGATCCCTTGATCGCCGTCGGCGAGCAAGTCTTCGAAGACATCGGTTGCGCCGTGTGTCACACGCCGACGCTGATGGGTAGCCAAGGCCCGGTCCCGCTCTACTCAAACTTGCTGATGCACGATGTCCACGACGCGAGCTTCCGTGGGATGGCAGAACCGGGCGCCGACGTCGGCTTCTACCGCACCCCGCCGCTCTGGGGGCTTCGTTTCTCGGCCCCCTACTTTCACGACGGTCGCGCCGAAACGATTCAACAAGCGATCGACGCGCACGCGGGCGAGGCGAACCAGGTGATGGATAACTACGACGCTCTCAACTCGATGGAGAAGAGCGCGCTCGTCGAGTTCCTCAAAGACCTGTAAGCGACCTTGTTTCGCACGAGATCAACCACAAAAAGAACGGGCAGAGTGCACACTCTGCCCGTTCTTTTTGGCGGATCAGCTGACAAAACCCGAGCACCTGACCAATCCCAAGCATTGGCATTCGCAGGTCTGGTGCTGTTCGCTCTGATCGGCGCCTCGATTCCCAAGACACTGTTCGGGCTCGATACCTTTACGGTCCGTCAGCGGCTCAAACAACCTCGGGATCTGACTTACCGCGTCGAGCCCGAGGGTTGGCCGCGCCACTTAAACCTCGATGAGCTCGTCGACGAGGCCGCCCTCAAATGGAACGTGTCCGGAGTCGTCGCGCTGCGTCGAGCTCTTCCCGGAGAGCCGGTGCGTCTTCGAATCGCCTTTCGCCGCGATCGCGACCGCGAGACCGGTTTCCGCTGGGATTGGTCGATCGCCCACGCAGGGCGCGACGAGTCGGGGCACTTCATCGATTTGAACGGTCGGGTTCGGTGGGTGAAGCCCGGAACCCCGAGTGATCCTCCCCGAAGCTACGACCCCGAGATCGCGATTCTGCACGAACTCGGTCACGTTCTCGGGCTCGGGCACGCGGTCGGCAAAGCCGTGATGGCCGGCGAATACTCGGCTGA
>CAYZYD010000017.1:2998-16024 GCA_964482505.1 uncultured Planctomycetia bacterium
CAGAGACCTAGAGGCCGCCGACCTCGCGGGGCTCTACTCGCTCTACGGCGGGGGTGGACCCCCGGGCCCCGACGACCTGACGATCTCTGAGATTCGGGGCCTTACGATCATGAAACCGGTGACGATTCTCAGAGGGGTGCTCGGAACCGATCGTCGCCCCGTGGTGATCGATATCGATGCGGACGACGCCGCCGAAGTGATGATCGGCCCCGAGCTCGGCCGCTACCACAGCCATACCCTGATCTACCAGTTCAACCAGAACCGAGCCCTCGCGCGCACGTTTGGACCCGTGCCCACCTTGATCAATCCCGCCTTCCAAGTCCGAGCGGCGAGGTCGGGCGAGCAGACGATCTTGGTGCACGAGATCTCTGGCGACCGGAGCGCGGCCCAGACGGTGAGAGTGAATGGCGAGGGGCTCCGTATCGAGCGGTGGACGGGAGAGATTCCTCAGGCTGAGCGGCACTCGGTGGAGGCACCCGCGGGTTGGAAGATCGTGGCGGTCTCGAGATCGCTGCGCCGATCTCCGTCGAGCGAGTCGAGTTCTAAACGACTCTGTCTGGTGCGTTCTAAACAGTGGCCGACGATTCATGCACTCTACGACTCGGACCTCAACCGTCTGTCGCGACCCTTTACGGCCCAACGCGCCTGGCTCGGCGATCTCAACGGCGACCGCCAACCGGAACTCTTGCGCTCCCCAGTACCCTCTGTTCGGCACCCTCTCTTCGACAAGCGCTCAGAGATGAAAGACTGAAGCGGAAGTCTCAGCGTCTCATAACGACCCGAGAAGATCACCGGGCGATCACCCAAAGTCCTTGGGCCGAAGGACCGTGCCGAGAGTCCAGTCCGTGCGCCCCACCGCAGTCGACCAATCGGCCTCCCCGAGTGACATGAGACAAGCGTTCGAAGTGGTGAGCCGCAGCGAAATCCCAGTGAAGTGAGCGACGGCCTCTTCCCAACCCGGATTGTGGCCGAGCACCAGGACCGTGCTTACGGACTCGTCGAGTTCACCGACTTGAGCTTCGATCGCCTGATGACCCGCGAGATAAAACTCGGGGATATACCGAACCGCGACCTCCTCGGTCCAAGCGTGCGCAAGACGCTCGTAAGTTTCGACGGTGCGGCGGGCCGAACTCGACAAGACGAGATCGGGACGCCAATCGAGCGCCTCGAGCCGAACCCCAACCAGAACTGCCTCGCGATTCCCGCGCTCATTGAGCGGGCGTTCATGATCGTTATCAGCCGTCGACTCCCAGGAGCTTTTGGCGTGGCGCATGATGATCATTCGTCGGTTCACAACGACTCATTTCGTTTCAGCAAGAGAGAGACGAGGAGAGTACCACCCGCCAGGCTCGGATTTTCGTCTCGCGATCCATCACCGCGTAAGCCGGACTCGTCGAAGGGAGGGCGACGCAAGTGGGAAGCGGGTGAGTCGAATCGAGCCGCTGCCAGATCGCCTCGAGATCGACTCGGCTCAGAAAGAGTTTCTCGGCCGTTTTGCCGTTAAAGAAGATCGAGCCGATCCGGGGAGCGCAGTCAAAGAGACGCTCGAAGTCATTGACGCGAATCGACTCGGGTTGGATGTTTGAGTCGAGGCTCCCCACCCTCGAGCAGCACTCGATGACATCCCAGAGCGCAACGCGGCTCTCTTTGAGTTTTGCGATTCGAGTTTCGTAGGAAAGCGAGACCGAGATCCCAAAGAGCGCGTCCATGATCGGCCAGAAGCTATTTTGAGGATGGCCGTAATACTCGCGCTTCTCAAGAGAACGCACCCCAGGCATCGATCCCAGAATCAAGACTTGGGCATCCGCGCGCGCAACGAAGGGGAATCCCAACTCGGACCCCGCCATTCGCACTCCTCTCCACCTCGGAAAGCCAATCACATGTCAGCCCAAGGCACGACTGTTTTGTCGAGGTCCGCTGACGATTCGCGTGCCGGGAGAGCTGAATTTAGCAGAGTGCCGCCCTGGCGGGAAAAGTATCCGGGCTTTCGGTCCTCAGCGTGAGCTTTCGTCGAGAATACGACACGCCTCGAGGAGTAGCGATTCGACCGGTGCATTGATCGAGGGATTTTCGGGTGGTTCGCAGGAGACAACGCTAAATCGCCCATGTCTCATTACGAGGAGTTCGTTGAAGGCGGGGACTCCGAGATTCGACTGGGTTTGCGACTCGGCCACTTTGCCTTTGACCAGAATGATCTCACCGATCTCGGTCTCGCCGTCGGTCACCGTCACCCGAACATCGCGGCCCGAACTTCCGAGGACCTGGAGTAGATCGACGAGACCCATCTCGGAGAGATCTCCCGCGATGCCTTGGGTCGTCGCCTCTTGAGTCTGGGCAACCGGTCGTCGCGCTTCGGCCTTGCGAATCAACGCTTTGCTCTTGGCGATGAGGATCTCGAGGTCGAGGGGTTTGGTCATGAAGTCGTCGGCGCCGAGCTCGAGCGCTCGCATCTCGGTCCCGCGGTCGGCGCTCTTGGTAGCCAGGATCACGGGGATCTCGGCAAACTCCTCTTCGCGACGGAGGCGCATCAAGAGCGAAAAGCCGTCGAGGGCCGGGGTGTTGGTCTCAGAGATGACGAGCAGCGGCGGCCGGCTCGCAATCGCGTCGTACGCCGACTGACCGTCTCGGCAGCACTCAACTGAGAAGCCCGCATTTCCAAGCCGTAGCTCGATGAGGCTCGACTCCACTTTGTCGGGTTCGATCAAGATAATCCGCGGACGATCTTCATCGAGCTGGTCAACGAGCATCTCGGCCCGGTCGGCTTGGAGTAGACCCTCGACCACCCGCGGGTCGAGATGCGTGCCGGCCGCTTCTCGGAGCGAATCCTGGAGTGCTTCACCCTCGAGCTTAAGCGCACTCATGAGATCGGCCGCGGCCAGGATTCGCGCCCCGAGCGGGATCTGCTCGTGGAGAAGGCCCTTGGGTCCACTACCGTCGTAGCGTTCGGTCCGAGTTTCGAGGATCTTGTCGATCGGAAACGGCGACTGGCTCGAATCGAGGAGCGGCCCGAGCACTCCCGCTCCCTCGCCGAGTTCTTCAGATTCTGCGCCGCTCAAGAGATCGTTGAGATCCCCGAGGATCGCGGCGAGCCTTACCGCTTCGAATTCGGCCGAACGTAACCCGAGCCGACGCGCGGTTCGCTCGGCGAGTCGGGCCCGGAGTTCGGCGCGGTCGACGCGGGGTCGAACTTCGCCGGCCAAGACCCCGAGGAAAAAACGCGCGAGGTTAAATACGAAGGTTCCGATGCGTTCGTCGCCGACCGATTGGCCCGTAAGCGCGCGGCCGTAGTTCGGCACCACCCGTAGTTCGGACTTGCCGTAGGTCGATTCGACGAGTGGGATCAGATCGTCGGTACGGACCGGTCCGTCGCGGCGCGCGACCACGACTTCGGGAGATTCGATCTGGATTTCGCGCGCGACCTCATCGTAATTGACCGCGTAACGAGGATCGAACCCTTCGTACTCGAGCACACGCGAAAGGGCGGAAGAGATCTCTTCGTTATCTTCGACAAAGAGCACCACCGATCGGGCGGGACCTTTGGCAGGAGTCTTCTTGATCGCAACCGACGGCGGCCGCTCGACGTTATCCGCCTCTTCGACGAGGTCAGGAGTCGGCGCCAGGTACTCGACTTCGGGTGGTTCACCAAATCCCGCGAACTCCCACCCCTTCGACTCCCAGAGTGGGGCGAAGTGGGTACTCACTAGAAGCTCCATGACCGAACGAGCCGCGTCGCGGCTTTCAACCGAGCGGACTCCGAGCAGCATCCGAATCGTACGATCGAAATTCTCGGGCGCATTGGCGTCTCGGGCGACGTAGAGAGTCTCGCCGTCGAGCCCGATCGGGAGAACTCTCAGGTTAGCGATATCCTCGGGGCCGAGTAGCTTGACGACGTGCGGCGGGATACTGAGAGCGCCCGCTTCTTCTTCGGTGAATTCGGACATCAGTAACCGACTTCCTGCAGATAGGCGGGAACATTGATTTGGTATTCGTCGGCGTTTGCGGCGTCAACGATCGATCGCTTGAATTGACCCGAGCCGTCGCGTTCACTGAGGTCGACGACCGGCCCATCTTCAAGTCGTTGCCCCGATTCGTCCCAAACCAGCTTGACTAGCGGTCGGTAGGGAAGCGACGGATCAAGGTGAAAAATGAGACCCCCTTCGCCTGTATCGAGGTGGACTAACGTGCCGAGGGGGAAGAGGCCCATCACCGAGACAAACAGCCGAACGATATCGGCGTCGTACTCAGTCCCCGACCCATCCTGCAAGAGCGCGACCGCTTCGGTCGGAGTCTTGGCATCACGATAGGGACGTCGTGTCGTCAATGCGTCGTAGACATGGGCGACGCGGATGATTCGGCTGAAGAGATGGGCGGTTCGAAGCCCTTCGACCGTCTTGGGCTGCGCGTGTTCGAAAATCACGATGAGCTGTCTCAAAACCGACTCGTCAATATAAGACGACTCGAGCAGCATATTGAGGCCGTGAAGCTTGAGCTTTTCGAGCTCCTCACGGTGCTCATCGGTGAGCTCCGACCCCAGCTCCTCAAGTTCACTCGGAAGTCGAAGACGACCGATATCGTGCAGAAGCGCGGCGAGGCCGAGATCGAGGAGCTTACTCCGCGATAACTCGAGATGATTCGCGAGCAAGATCGCGAGCAGAGTCACGTTGACACTATGGGAGAAGTGGTATTCCTCGTCCCCCTTCTGGTGGATGAGCCAGTGGAGATACCGCGGGGTCGTTTCGGCAAAGGTGATCAGCTGTTGCAAGACCCGCTTGATTCGAGCCAACAGATAGCGTCTCGCGTTGACGTCTTCCCAGCCCTTGAGCACATCCTTAAAGAGGACGATGAGCTTGGCATAAAGCAGAATCGCGTACTGCCCGCGTTCAAGCTGGAGTGACTTCGAGCGGACCTGGTCGGAGACGTCGGCAGGAAAGACGACGATCGACTTCACCGACTTGTCGGTCAACGCGTCGTTGATGAGTTTGGCGTTGCTCGTGTCGCCCGCCTCGACTTCGTTGAGGAGCCGCAGGAAAACCTTGAGGTGCTCCTCGCTGATTGCGCTCCGGATCTCAACCCCGGCGAGACTCTTCCGGCCGAGAAGAAACTCGAGGTCGTGAATCGACCGGTAGGCGCCCGCCGAGAACTTGAGCCGCTTCTGGTTGACGAAGATCTGTTCGTCTTGGAAGAGCATAACGAATCGCTTCTGACCATCGGCGACGTCGCGCGAACGTTCGGAGACTTCCTCAAACGAGTCATAAAGCGCAGAATTCTCGAGGTCGTGAAAACGAGAAACCCGAACTAGCCGCGAGAATGCGAGAACAAAGCCGCGCGACTCTTCACCTTCACGCTCCTCGAGCTCTTCGGGGCTCTTTAGCGATTCGAGTTCGCTCATCAGGAACGCCCTTCCCTTCGCGTGCTCTTCATCCGGAGCTGGCTCCGGCTCATCGCCACCCGGCTCGCCTTGGCGACAACTTTGTCGCCCGACTTCGTGCAACTGGCCAGGAAAGCGCGGACCGCGTTGTCCTCGATATCGTGGAGCGCCACGAGAATTTGATACCGTTCGTCGTCATTCTTCTTCCCGAGTCCGAAGAGCCGAGAAACCGGCTTGGTATGGGTCCGGAGACACTCGACCGCACTCAAGCCCCCGAGCACTGCCACCGCATGGACCATCCGCACTCGATCCTCGGATTCAAACGAGCCCGTTTGGAGAAGCTGAATCAGGGCCCCCTGCATCCGCGTTTCGCCGAGCTGTTCGATCTTTCGCAGCGCGGCGAAGCGAACTTCGGGAATCGGATCGCGCAGGAACTGGGAAAGAATTCGCAGCCGCTCCTGAATGCCGAGCGCTTCGACAAAACCGACTGCCTCAGCCCGTACCGAAGACTCTTCAGAGTCTAGGAGCGATCGGATGAGATCGGGATCGGGGTCATTCTTGAGCGCTTCGCCGAGGACTTCCTTGAGCACTTTGGGGTCCAGCTTGCGGATAAGCCGCGAGAATGCGCGCGGAATCTTTTTCGACCGCTCAAAGAAGACACTGAGTAGTTCGGCGCGGATCGGGAGCTCACGCACTTCGACGGGAAGGATCCAGTAATGTTCGAGGGTCGGGTTCGGTAGTGTACGAAAAAACTGTCCGATATCGCGCGGGGTTCCCTCGTAGCTGAGAAGCAGCGTATCTCGGATCAAGGTGGGCCACTTCTCGTCGCTTAAGAACTTAAAGATGCGTGCCTTGATCTCCTGCCGGCGGCTCTTCGCTCCGAGTTCGCTGTCCTCATCGAGCCGACCGAGGAGGTGGTTCATCAGCGGGAACTGGCCGCGACTCAAGGTGAGCTGAGCGAGTTGAGCGATAAGCTCCTCGATGCGCTCCCGCCCGAGATCGGCGTGAGGATGTTCGAGAAGCTTGAAGAGGATGACCACGGTACGCGCTACCAGGGTAGGAAGCTTGTCATTTTCGACCTCGCGACGGATGCGGATCAGCGTCTCTTCCGAGAGGACGAGGGTCGCCTCTTTATCTTCGAATTTCCCGTCTTGGCGTCGTTCGAGCTCGTAGACCTCTTGCCGTTTCGCTGAAGCGCTGACCTCGCGATCCTGCGCGGAGAATCGATCGGGGACATAGTCGGTCAGCTCCTCGATAAGGTCGGCGATCTCCTTTTCGATTTCTGACTCGTTAAAGGCCGTATCTCCCGAAATCTCGATCTCTTCGGTCGCCTCGTATTGGATAAAGCGAAAGTCTTCGCGCCAGAGTTTGGAGACGATGTCGTCATTCCCCGATTCGTCGGGATCAAATTCGACGATATCGAGAAAGGTTCGCAGCTCATCGGCCGTAATGCCCCGGACGAAATTGAGTGAGCGCACTCCATCTTGAAAGAGACGAAAAGGTACCGAAGAGTCAGTTCGGGGTGCCTTGAGAAGGGTGCGGCCCTCAAACTCGATGGCGTCGGCGGAGATATCCACCGTAAACTCAGGCAACTCGGTAAAGACGTCGACGAATTTCTCGATCAATTTGAGCTCGGCGTCACGACGCAGGTGATTACCTTGGTCGTAGAGTCGACGAACTTTGAGCACGACTTCAAACGAGTTGAAGACCTCGCGGACGAACTGCCACGGTTCAATCTGATTCTCTTCGGACGCCGTTTCGAGAGTGGTCGCTTCGTCCATCGAGTCCTTCCAGCGCGCTCATAGGAACTTCCCCTGAGTTATCGTGACTTGAGCTACTCGATGTTTACCGTTTCCCTCGTAAGCTTCATTCTCCGATAAAATCGCTCAATCGAGCTCGCGTCGTAACCGGCGCAGAAGCGCTCGACCCGATTCGCTCTTTTCGAGCTGCGTCATGATCTCCCGCTTTCTCGGATGCTTTTTGAGGGCTCGCTTGAGCTGGTCGCGGTGGGGATAGGCCCGGAGCTGCGCCCAGAGCGCCTCGCGGTTCTTGAGCTCGAGGGCGTTCTCTGCGATTAACTCGGGGGCTCGCGACGGATCGAAGACCTCAGCGCTTAGGGCGAGACCGAGGTCGGTCCGTTGCAACTCGCGCCAGAGCGCGTCACCGGCGGGCTGGTGGCGCTGCTGCCGCGCCCACTCGACCGACGACTCGGCCAGCGGGTCAAAGCTCTCGACCAGCCGGTCGTGGGCGATAAACAGAATGAGTAGCCGCGCAGCGGTCGGACCAAATCTGCGGCCCTCCGCGCGCCGACGACGCCGCCTCATGCGATTCTGGGGGCGGCTTCCCCAATCGTGACGGCGCCCTGACGGATAGCGGCACATTCTCAGTGCCCGCGAGCGCCGGCAGCGTGGAACCCCTCGATCCACGTTCCCCTCCGATAACCTGAGCGCCTCCTCGCACTCACCCAAAGCATACGGAGCTTGGCTTCCTCTTTCAGGCCCCAAAGCGCAGCTCCATTGCCAACTTATCGCGCCGACCCCCCTTAAAGGCAATCCCTGAACTCGGGACCTCTCATGAGCCAGCCCACGACGATCCTCGTGCACGAAGATCGGTCGATTGAAAATCCTGAGAAAAAGCTGACCGATTTGGAATCGGACTGCGTGGGGCTTGTTAGAGCCGCTGGTCGGAGACGGCGTTCGGACGAGTTCGGAGAAGGCGGGGACGCTCGTCACTTCACCGGACCCGCCCAGAACCCGATCAAAAACGAGCGGCGCGGCCTCTCGGAAGCGATCTGATTCCGAGGCCAAGTTCTCTGCTCCCCAGAAAGGAACCACCACGATGAGCACCCGATCCGAATTCTCGAACCCCAACCAAGCGATCGTCTCCAAGAATGAACCGAATGCTGGCTTTGGCGCCGACGTCTTTTCGGACGCTGTGATGCGGAACAAGCTGCCGCGCGAAATCTACCAAGCCTATCGCCACGCGATCAGCTTCGGCGAACGACTCGATCCCGGGGTTGCGGATACGATCGCGAGTGCGATGAAGGACTGGGCCATCGAGCGCGGCGCCACGCACTACACCCACTGGTTCCAGCCGCTCACGGGATCCACGGCCGAAAAACACGATAGTTTCTTTGTTCCCGATGGAATTGGCGGAGCACTGACCGAGTTTAAAGGCTCGCAGCTCATCCAAGGGGAGCCCGATGCGTCGAGCTTTCCCTCGGGCGGCGTCCGCCAGACTTTCGAGGCGCGCGGATACACCGCTTGGGACCCGTCGAGTCCCGCGTTTATCAGCCGTAGCACCGACAGCGCGACCCTCTGCGTCCCGACCGCGTTTGTGAGCTACACGGGGGAAGCCCTCGACCAGAAGACCCCGCTCTTGCGTTCGATGGACGCCGTCAGCGAGCAAGCGCTCCGGATCCTGCGACTTTTCGGAACCGACCTCGGGGTGAGTCGAGTCCTCGCCACCTGCGGGACCGAGCAGGAGTTCTTCCTCGTCGATCGCCGTTATTACAACGAGCGCCTCGACCTAATCCAGTGCGGTCGCACCGTCTTCGGTGAGCCTCCGGCCAAGCACCAACAGCTCAGCGATCACTATTTTGGTTCCATCCCCGATCGAGTGCAGAGTTTTCTCGTCGAAGTAGAAACCCGCCTGCACCGCATGGGAGTGCCGATCCGCACCCGACACAACGAAGTCGCTCCAGGACAGTACGAGATTGCACCCGAGTTCGAATCGGCCAACGTCGCGGCTGACCACCAGCAGCTCATCATGAGTGTTCTCGAGTCGACCGCCGAAAATTTCGGGCTCGTCTGCCTCCTTCACGAGAAGCCGTTCGCCGAGATCAACGGCTCGGGAAAACACATCAACTGGTCGCTCGCGACCGACACCGGGGTCAACCTCCTCGACCCCACCGACGAAGCGCACACCAATCTGCAGTTCATCACCTTCTTGCTCGCAGTAATCCGCGGCGTCGATCGCCACGCCGATCTCCTGCGCGCGTCGGTCGCGAGTACAGGCAACGACCACCGTCTCGGCGCTAACGAAGCCCCGCCCGCGATCATGTCGATCTTCCTCGGTGACATGCTGACCGATCTCCTCGCCCAGCTTCAGAACGGTGGACTGACGAACACGCTCCAGGGGGGACTCGTCGATCTCGGGGCGCGCCAACTTCCGCATCTGCCCCGACACTCGGGCGATCGAAACCGCACCTCGCCCTTTGCGTTCACGGGTAACAAGTTTGAGCTCCGGGCCTCGGGATCGTCGTGCTCGATCAACTGGCCCTCGACGATCCTCAATACGATCGTGGCCGAATCACTCGCCGATCTCGCCGATGAACTCGAAGCGGAGCTCGGTGAAGACACCGCTCCCGAAGCCCTCAAGAACGCACTGCTCCCACGACTCCGCGAAGTCGCAGGCAAACACTCCAAGGTGATCTTCAACGGCAACAATTACTCAGACGAGTGGCACCAAGAGGCGGAGCGTCGCGGACTCCCCAATCTCAAGACGAGCGAAGACGCCTTCGTCGCCTACGACAATGGTAAAGCGAGCGGACTCTTCGAACGGCTCGGCGTTCTCAGCGACCGCGAGCTCGGTTCTCGAAGCGCGACTTTCCGCGAACAACACCGCACCAAGCTCGGGATCGAAGCGCGAGCGATGGTCACCCTCGGGCGCGAAGCGATCTTGCCGAGCGCGAGCCAAACCGCGACGACCCTTGCGCAAGCCCTGGCCGCCGCCAAACAGGTGGGCGTCTCCTCGATGGCGCTCGAGACGCAAGTCAGGTCACTCTTTGAGACGATCGACGCGTTCGGGCAAGCGATCGAAGCGGTCGAGCAGGCTCACCTCGCCTTCGAGGCGGACGAATCAGTACTCGCAAAGGACCAACTTCTCCCCGCGATGGCAAAGGCTCGTGAATTCGGGGACGAACTCGAGGGTCTCACTGCAATCCGTGATTGGGACCTGCCCCGTTACCGCGAAATGCTGTTCATCCGCTAACAAAGGAAGTTTAGGCCGCATCATTCATGAACCGAGCCGCGAGAAGCCTAAAGGAGTCCGCGGCAAGGAGTCAGGAAGGGATTCAGCGAAAGCGACGTGAGGTCGCTTACGATCGAATCCCTTCTCACGACGCGGACCGCGCGTCGGATTCATGAATGGTGCGGGCGAGGAGAAGCCATGCCAATCATCAATTCTCTGCCTGATTCAGGCGGCGCTCTGCCCGGGGCGAACCGAAAGAGCGAATCGATTTCGATCAGCTCGGGAACCGAGCGGTTTCGAATCTTGAGTTCACTCAACGAACTCCACCTCAAGTATCGCGATTTGAACCAGGGCCACCTCGCCGATTACATCCCCGAGCTCGCCAAGGCGAATCCAGAATGGTTCGGTATCTCGGTCGTCACCACCGACGGCCAAGTCTACGAAGTCGGCGATTTCGAGCGCGAGTTCACGATCCAATCGATGTCGAAACCATTCATCTACGGACTCGCTCTCGAGGATAACGATCGCGAAAAGGTCCTGAGCCGGGTTGGCGTTGAACCGTCGGGTGACCCCTTTAACAGCATCATCAAACTCGACGCGACCAATCGACCTCACAACCCGATGGTCAACGCCGGAGCGATCGCCACCACCAGTCTCGTTCAAGGCAAGGATCCGACCGAACGGCTCAACCGGGTGCTCGAACTGATGGGGCGCTACATCGGTGAGAGGCCCGGGATCGACATGTCGGTCTTCATGTCCGAGCGCACCACCGGTCACCGAAATCGCGCGATCGCACACCTGTTACTGAACTTTGGCCTGATCGAAAACCGGGTCGAGGAGATCCTCGATCTCTACTTCCAGCAGTGTTCGATTCTAGTCAGCGCCCGGCAGATGGCGACGATGGCGGCGACGCTGGCCAACCAGGGCGTCAACCCGCTCACCGGCGAGCGGGCGGTCGAGCGTGGTTACCTTCGCGACATCCTCACCGTCATGCACACCTGCGGGATGTACAACTACGCGGGCGAGTGGGCGCACACCGTCGGGCTGCCCGCAAAGTCGGGGGTGGCCGGCGGGGTCATCGCCGTGGTCCCGGGGCACTTTGGGATCTGCGTCTTTTCCCCGCCTGTCGACGAGCGTGGCAACAGCGTCCGCGGGATTCGTGTCTGCGAAGATTTGAGCCGTAACTCGGGGATGCACCTCTTCGACTCGTGGCCGCACGAGAGCTCCTTACTCGAGCGGCTCGAAGTGAAATTGGACGAGCCGCCGACAAGCCTGCCCGATTCACTCGAGGCGCAAGCCGCCCTGCTCGATTCCCGAGATGAACGTCTCCAAGCTCTCAACCAGACTCTCAACGGTGACTCAGAACCGGGTCGCGAGGAGGGCGCGCGATGAATGCCGATACGGTTTGGGTCATGGTCGCCACGGCGCTCGTCTTGTTGATGACACCCGCGGTCGGCCTCTTCTACGGAGGGTTGGTTCGCAAAAAGAACGCGCTCTCGACGCTGACTTACAGCTTTGGATCGCTCGCGATCGTCAGTGTGCTCTGGATTACGGTCGGCTACTCGCTAAGTTTTGGTACGACGACGGGTGGGCTGATCGGGAGTCTTGAACACTTCGGCCTGCGCGGAGTCTCGAGTCAGATTCCGGCCGAAGGAGGAATCCCCCCCCTCCTCTTTATGATGTTCCAGATGACATTCGCCGTGATCACCCCAGCCTTGATCTCGGGCGCCTTTGTTGAGCGTAAGCGCTTCGCCGCCTTTTTTCTCTTTGTGCCGCTCTGGTCGCTCGCCGTCTACTGCCCGGTTGCCCACTGGGTCTGGGCTGAAGGCGGCTGGCTCGCAAAGGATGGTGCGCTCGATTTTGCCGGCGGGACCGTCGTCCACATCACCTCGGGAGTGGCGGCTCTCGTCTGCGCCCTCGTGGTCGGCCGACGGCAGGGATTTGGAGTCGAGGAGATGACTCCCCACAATGCGACCTTCACCATGCTCGGGGCGGGTCTGCTTTGGTTTGGCTGGTTCGGATTCAACGCGGGCAGTGCGCTCGCGGCGAACGATGTCGCGGTCAACGCGCTCGTCACCACGCACACCGCGGCCTCGGCGGGTGGGATCGCTTGGTTGCTGCTCGCCTGGATTCTCCACGGCAAACCGTCGGCGATCGGTATCGGCGTCGGGGCGGTAGCCGGTCTCGTCGGAATCACCCCGGCCGCGGGTTTTGTCACCCCCGTCTCCGCGATCTCGATCGGTCTACTCACGGCGGGGGTCTGCTTCCTCGTGACCGAACTCTTCATGCGCGGGAGGATCGATGATTCACTCGACGTTTTCGGAGTCCATGGCGTGGGCGGAATTGTAGGAGCCGTGCTCACGGGAGTGTTTGCCACGACCACCGTCAATGCGGCCGGAGCCGACGGCTTTCTCGCCGGCAACCTCGCCCAAATTGGGATTCAGCTCAAGGCGGTGGTGGTCGTCGCCGCCTACACGGCCGTGGTGACGGCGGGTATTCTCTACCTCCTTCGGGTGGTGGTGGGACTGCGCGTCTCGCCGGTCGAGGAGGAGACGGGTCTCGACCTCTCGCAACACGGCGAACGCGCATATCCGAAGTCGGTGTCACTCGGCCCGAGCGACCCCGTCGCGGCCCCCGAACCCCGCTAACAGCTCCTCTTGGATTTGAATGACAAAGTGGGCGCGGCG
>CAYZYD010000018.1:0-15910 GCA_964482505.1 uncultured Planctomycetia bacterium
AGCGCCGTGGTCCCCACCCTCGCCAACTGCACTTTCCGGTCGGACCTCTAGCCCGAAAACTCATTCCGCGCGGGAGGCCGAGCTTCCTTCGCCCAGCGCCCCCAGCGAAACCTCGAAGTATGACCAATACGCCTTCGATTCGCTCGTGACTTGTGCGGGTAATTATTAAGGCGAGGCATCCGCGCCTGTTACTTGCGCATTGCGCAGACTATTCGGACGAGCACTCTCTCAAACTCGAGCTTTCTTCCGTTCCGGCTTAATGTCATATTGAACCAGTGTCAGGGCGGGCTCAGCGTGAGCCGTTCGTGAGATCAATGTTTCTCCCCACTTCGATAAGCGTGCTGTGAACACTCCACCTGATTCGATTGCTTCTAGCCAATCCACTGCTCAAAAGTGGCGCCGGCGCCTCGGCGTCGCGGCGATCATTCTTACCGTCCTCTTCTTTGTCATCCCTTGGATCGCCGCCTCCATCGTCAAGGGCCGAATCCTCAGCGCGGCTCGGGAGGCGGGATACGCCGATGAGGTGGAGGGTTCTCTCTCGCTCGGCTGGAGTGGCAAAGCGCGGCTTTCGGACTTCGCGCTTACCAAGACGGGCCAAGACGTCTTTCGGGTGGCGCAGGCGGAGTTTGACGCGAGCGTTCTGGGACTCCTGAGAGGACGACTCTCGCTCGAAGGCGAAATCAAGCAGGTAAAGATCGTGCTTCCTCGACTTCAAAGCGGGGCACCGAGCTCGGGTGGTGCCGACGAATCGTCGGTCGGGCGAGAGGCGGGCGAGCCGAACTCTGAAGCTATCGGAGCTCTTCCCGATATCGAACTCGACCTCAATCTTCACGATGTCACGGTTTGGGTCGACGGGCCCGGAGGTCTTGAGAAGCTCCACCGACTCGACACACAGGTACGAATCGACCGCTGGGATGAACCACTCGAGCTCCTGCTCGAGGTCGACGAGTCGAATTCCCTCAAGGTGTCGGGGAGATTTGCTTCTGAATCACCGGTCGGGTTTCTCGGTTTCAAAGGGGAGGTCAAGGCAAACCTCGCCGGTCTCGACCTGAGTTATCTTGAGAGGCTTGAGCTTCCGCCCCTCCGGTTTCGGGGAGAGGCGACTTACTCGATTCAACCCGAACTCGATTGGAGCGGTCAGGGTCGCTTTACTTCGGAGATCGGATCCGATCCGTGGGAGATCGATCTGGATCTCGCGCGCGTCGGGGACCGTCTCGAGCAGCGTGCGCAACTCCGAGCGAGCGAAGAGCGGCGGGTCGAAATTTCGATCGCCGCCGACACCGCACTTCTGCAGAGCGAGTTGGGTTGGATCGATTGGAACCTCGCTGCGACCGGAGAGATTGCGGCTTGGCTACTGCCATTCCGGGAATCGATCGGACTCAAGCCTGGCGTCAATCTCGGGGGAAAACTCGACTTGAGTTCGACGGGACGTCTTCAGCTCAGCCCGAAACTCGAGCTGCTCGCGGCAGAGGGGGCGACGCGGTCAAAGGTCGCAAACGCTTCCTATTCGGTTGACGGGCGAAGAACTCAACTCGCGACTCCTCCTCAAGCGAGCGCTCAGGTGCGCTTGAGCTCGGCGGGCCTCGTCGAGGTTTCTGAGCTGCTCGTCGAGGCTAGCTCACTCGCAATCGAGGGGCGAGCGGGCTTTTCGCTCGACGAGACTCAGTTTGCAAAGTCAGATCTACGCTACCGGGCCGATCTCGAAGGGCTCAGGCCCCACCTCAACGCATTGCTCGCTTCACCTCCCCAAGTCGCCGGGCGTCTCATCGGGCTGATCGAATCGAGTCCCAGCGCGGATCGGTCCGATTCGATCGAAATGCGCAGCGAGACCCGATTCAGAGACTTTCGGTTTGAAACCGAGGCCCTCGCCGTAGTCGCTATCGACGAGACACTGCTGGTTCGTTCGCTTCTCGTTCGTGACCCTGCCCGAGAGGGCGAGTTGCAGATCGAAGAGGGTCGCGTCGATGGACTCGGTTTGACGGCGACCTTGACCGGCCGAATCGGCTACGCAAACGAGCAGTACGAGCTCGATTTGGCCGGTCAATTCGATCCCGTCGTAACTCGAGCTTGGCGGCTTCCGCTAGAAGTCGACGGTCGCAATATCGCATTCGAAGTGGATCTTGAGACTCAAGGAGAACAGGTCGAACTGCTCGCGCAATCTTCGGCCGACCGTCTGCTGATCTCGCAGAAGGCGGTCCCCCTGCTCGACGATGAGAAGATCGATCTTCGGATCGAACTTCGTCAGTCGCCCAACTCGGAGACTCCGGCTCATCTCTTGGTCGACTACCAGAGCCCGGCGCTCACGCTCGAGGCGACGGGTTCGGGGGCGAATCCGTTTGAACTCAATGGCCAGCTCTCGGGCACTCTGGGCGGAGTCGTCCAGGCGTCACCCAAGCTTCGCGACCAGCTCCCCGCCGCTCTCCATGAGGGTCCGTTTGAGACGGATATCAAGATCAAGGTTTATCCCGAGGAGATTGAAGTCGAGCTTCCTACGAAGATATCGAACCTCGAGGTTGTGGGAAGTGCCGGCCGAAACCGTTTTCGCGAAACAGAACTTCGGTTGCTCTCAAAGCTCAAGCTCACACCGGGTCGAAGATTGCTCCAGGCGACGGGCCGGATCGACGGCAATCAGATCAAGAGTGACCTCGAATTTCTTTGGCAGTACGAAGAGGGCTCATTCGGAATTGAAGGGCAGAGTGAAGTCAAGGCGGACCTGGTCAAGACTTTACTCAACTGGAAGGCGCTCAACTGGACTGGCTCGGATGCGGTCAAGGTGAGTCTTGACCTCGACGGATCGACCGAGTTCGACCACTGGACCGACCTCGTCGGCGGTCTCATCGGCCGATTCGAAAGCGAGCTTGCCCCCGTGACTCTCTATGGGGTCGAGCTCTCGGGGCCGATTCAGACCGAGTTTCGTGACCGGATCGCGACGTTGAACGCGCCGTTGCGGGTCGCGGGCGGAGAGTTCTTGAGTCGCGGTCAGTTTGACTTCACTCGTCAGCCGACCGCTAAGTCGACTCTCAAGCTACAGCTGACCGAGATCGGGGCGAGCGGACTCAATTCAGAGTGGCTCAAACTCCTTCACCCGTTTCTCGAGCTCCTCCGAGGCGCCACCGACGCGCGACTCGGAGGCAGGCTATCGGGGAGCCTCGACCTCGAATTCGACGGATTGATCGACGAGACTCTCGACCGCCTAGAACCTCTGCGCAAGTTGCCCTTGAGTGGGATTGCGCACATCGAGGTCGACCAGTTCACCGTGAGCGGTTCTCAGTTCTTAAATCAGCTCTTCGAAATCCTCGAAGTTGAGGACACTCAAAACGTCGACCTCAACCCGATCGACTTTCGACTGTCGCGGGGACGAATCGAACATACAACGCCGATGCAGCTTGTGCTCGACGGGAACAAGACCTTTTGGACCGGGAGTATCGGGCTTGACGAATCCGTAGATATGGTTTGGCAAATTCCGATCACCGATCGGTTGCGACGCAAGATATCGATTCTAAAGAAGACCGATTTGAAAGAACTGCGTGTGCCCGTTCAAGGGAGCTTAAGGCGACCCGAGATCCGCTGGGCTCAGGCAATTCAGGGTCTCACCGTGGACCTCGTTCGTGACCCGGTTCGAGAGCTCTTCTCCGACGAAGATAGGGCGAGGGATCTGCTTGAGAGAGCGGACGCAGCGTACCGACGTGGCGATCGCGAGGCGGCTCGCAAGCTCTACCGAGAGATCCGCGAGAAGTATCGAAAGACGCTGACCTATCGACTTGCGCGAGACCGCATCAAGCGCCGCGGCGAATAAGCGCCCGGCTTATCTCCACGCTTTAAGCGGCGGCCTCTTAACTCTCAATACAAAAAGAGTCACGGTTGAGTCATATCCATTCTTGGTGACCCAACCGTGACAACGTTTCGTATCAAGTAAGTAAGGAAGCGCGGCCTTGCTCAGCGGCTTCCTCTTTTTGTCAGCCCTCCAGTATCTTCCAGTACTGGAGGGTGTTTCTTTTTTCTCGACTCTATCAACGGTGTTTAATGTTAGGAGGCTTTAAGACCGAGTTGTCGAAGCAAGGAGTCGGAGGTGGCATCGCGACCACGGAAGGCGCGGTAGATCTCGAGTGGGTGCTGACTCCCACCGAGCGCGAGAATGGTATCCCTGAAACGATGCCCGGTGGTTCGCAACGTCGCTTCGGTGTCGAGCCCGGCCTCTTCAAATGCGCCGAATGCGTCGGCCGAGAGCACCTCGGCCCATTTGTAACTGTAGTAGCCTGCGGCGTAGCTCCCCGCGAAAACGTGGCTAAACGTACAGAGAAAATGGTCCTCGGGGAGCGGGGGGAGGGCGGAATAGCGGTTGTAGAACTCGCGTTGAATTTTAAAGGGGGATTCTGGGCCGTCGGGATCGAACGAGTGGTGCAACTTGAGGTCGAGTGCGGCGAAACAGAGTTGTCGCATCGTCTTAGACCCGGTGCGAAAGTTTCGAGAGCCGATGAGTTTTTCGACCAGCTCGTCAGGGAGTGGTTTGCCCGTTTCGTGGTGACGGCTCAAACTTCGTAGCATCTCGGGTTGATAGCACCAGTTCTCCATGAATTGACTCGGCAGCTCAACCGCGTCCCACTCAACTCCGCGGATACCCGATACCCAGGAGTACTCGCCCGTCGTGAGCATATGTTGGAGGCCGTGACCAAATTCGTGAAAGATCGTCTGGACTTGCCCAAAGGTGAGGAGCGACGGTTTCTCTCCGGTCGGGGGGGATTGGTTGCAGATCAGGTTGCAAACGGGCAAGCGTACGGGAAGCCCTTCACCCGAGTAGATCGTGGTTCGGTCGCGGTGTGGGTCCATCCAAGCCCCGGAGCGTTTCTCTTCAGGGCGACTGTAAGGATCGAGGAAGAAGAGCGCGAGCTTCTCGCCGGTGGGAGCGAACACGTCGTACTGACGCACATGTTCCTGCCAGGTTGGTAGCGGTTCGCGACTCGGTTCGATCCGGACGCCGAAGAGCCGATGCGCGATTTCGAAGACGCCGCTCAAGACGTGCTCGAGGGGGAAATAGGGCCGCAACTCTTCGTCTTCGTAACCGAATTGCTCTTTGCGAAGCCTGTTTGCCCAGAAGGCGATATCCCACTGCTTGATATCCCCCGACTCGGGAGCTTCGTGGCGACGTGCGCACTCCTCGAGGGCATGGAGCTCTTCGACGATGGGCGCGGCGCACGCCTCGCGGAGCTCCTCGATCAGAGTTTCAACTGCCTCGACGTCGGGAGCCATCTTTCGATCGAGTGATTCATCGGCGTAGCTTTCAAATCCGAGAAGTCCCGCTTTCTCCCTGCGCAACCGGAGGATTTCGACGATCAGCGGCCGATTGTCAAAGTCGCCCGAACTCGCCCTCGAGGTGTAGGCCCGGTAGACCTCTTCTCGTAAGGATCGCTCGCGGCAATATTCGAGAAAGGGGCCGTAGGAGGGCATGTCCAAGGTGATACGCCAGGGACCGTCTTCCGCCGTCGCGGCTTGTTCGCCCGCGCTTCGGGCACTCTGCGCCGCAAGTTCGAGCAGGCTCGTCGGAAGGCCTTCGACCTGTTTGGGATCGGTCAGCTGCAGGCTGTAGGCTTTGGTCGAGTCGAGGACGTTGTTTTGAAACTGGGTCTTGAGTTGAGCGAGGCGGTTTTCGATTTCGTTAAAGCGCGACCGTTCGGGCTCTGCAAGGCCGACTCCCGAGTGTCGAGCATCTTTGATCAGCGATTCGATCGCGCGCTGCTGCGAGGTTGAAAACCCGGCGTAAGCAGGACTCTGAGTGAGTTCAGTCAACTTACGGTAGATCGCGGGGCTCTGACCGAGTCGAGTGCCAAAGGAGACGACCTCTCCTTGGACTTCTTGGTGAGCCGCTCGTAGGGCCGCTGAATTCTTTACATTGAGGAGATGGTTGACGGTGCCCCAGGCGCAAATGAACTCGTCGACAATGCGCTCGAGAGGTTCGGCGAGACTCTCCCAGGTCGCCTGTGCCTCGGTCTCGAGCTTTGAGAAGCGCTCATCCAACTCGGAGAGGAGCGTCCGGATTCCCGGGATCACGTGCTTTGCCTCGATCTCGTCGTACCGGGCACACTCCCGTCCTGAGAGCAGTGGATTATCGGGATTACGGTCGGGCATCGGCTGTCCTTTCGACGGATCAAAATAGGCGAGCGGTCGAGTCTATCTTGCGATAGCTGCGGTGGGCTGGGATTCCCCTCCAGCGGCGGTTCCCCTGGAGAGCCTTCAAGACTTCTCCGAGAATCCTGGAGTTGCCCACTCCTGCGAAGCCGTAAGACGATCGCTCTCGGCGTCATAGAGACGGATTCGATCCTCGAACGAGCAAGTCATAACTCGGGCCGCGGGTTGGATTGTCACTTGGCCCGTATTCTGGCGAGGGCCGGCCGATTTGGGTAGCCGAACTTGCGATAGACAAATCTAAGGCCGGAGTCGAGCCCGCCGCGGCCCTTTCCTCGAGTCGGCTCTATGTCGCGAGAATTAGTCAACATAGACAACCTTTGGTATAGACTCGCGGCGCTCTCACCAAATCTCGAGAGTCCCGCCTAAGACGCCCGCCTTTCAAGACGTCACCGAGTGTGTGCAACCGTTCCATCGGGTGATAACCAGCGATCGAGCACTCTCGATCTGGACCCCGCCCAATGTTCCGACTTCTGGTTGGGGCCTGCTCTCCTCAACGCTTGCACCACTGCGCAATCGGGTGAATCAGCAGGAGAAATCTATGGCCGTCAAACGGACGATGAGTGATCGAGAGCTCCTCAGCGCTTTCGTCAAGCAGAGCGACGTGCAGTTCTTCGATCAGTTTGTTCGGCGATACCAGGATCCGCTCCTGCGCTTTGCTGTTAAGTTCCTCGGGGATTCTGAGATGGCCCAAGACGTGGTGCAAGAGGCGTTCATCCGGGTGGCACGCGAGCCGTCGCGACTCCTCAAAGTCTCGAGCTGTCACAACTGGCTCCTCAAGGTCGTCCGCAACATCGGAATTGACCACGTGCGCAAATCGGCGCGCTACCGCAAACACACCCAGGCCGCGGAGTCGAGTGTCCGGGCTCGGATCGAAGAGCGCGAAGACGCCCGCGATCCGAGCTCGAGCCTCGAAACTCGAGAAACCCGTGAGCTCGTCAAAGACGCAGTCGACGAGCTCAATCCGCAACAGCGGGAGATCTTCCTTCTCAAAGTCTCAGAAGGAAAGACCTACCGCGAGATCGCCGAGATCACCGGGTTGACGGCCACTAATGTCGGCTACCACCTGCACCACATCATGAAGAAACTCGCCGACCGACTGCGCCGAGAGGATTTGGTATGAACTTGCCCGAAGACACCGAATTGAGTTACCTCCTCACCGCTTATCTGTTCGGGGACCTCTCGGACGAAGGCGTGGCCGAGGTCGAAGCGCGGCTCAAAGTCTCTGAGGATTGTCGGATCGAACTCGAGCGGCTGCGCCGCACGCTTGCGCTGGCCGAGTCCGTGTACGGCCCCGAGGTCGACTCCGAGGAGCGCTATTCGTTCGAAACTCGGCGAAGACTCCGGGTTCTCGAGCGCGCTCAGCGAAAGCGTCCCTTGAGCAAAGTCCCCCTTCGACAGGCGGCACTGTGGTTGATCGGAGTGGGGTTAGTCGTCGCCGCCGTGATGATCCCCACGCTCGGGGTTTTTGTGGGCGATGGAGCTAAACTCGCGAAGTCCTCAACAGCCGCTGGATCGGCGGGGAAGCCGCGGCGCACCTGGAGTGGCGATGTTTCCTCGGGCTTCTTGCCCCTAAAACCGGCCGCCAAAGACATGCCCTCGGCGGCGGCAAGCCCAGAGCCGTCGGTGACAGACGAAGCGTACCTGCTCGAAGGTGAAAAGAAGTCTGATCGAAGGGCGGGTCGAGCCAATTGGCAGGGTCAGTTCGGATTCCCCAGTGAAAGCCCCGCCCCGATTGCGGCCGGGGCGGTATTGTCTTCGGAGCCGGCTGCCGACCCGATGAGTCCGGACCTGGGAGCGCGCCCCAAGAATGAGTTGAGCTTCGCCCAAGATTATGAATCTCTCGACACGGACCCCGCGGCTGAAGGTGCTCCAGAACCCCAAGTCCAGAGCGGCGTGCGCCTTAGATCAACGCGTCTGGGTGAGGTTGTCGAGCAACAGCGGCGCGCGCTCAAACAACTCGAGCTCGCCGAGGAAGCACGGAGTGAGGTTAAAAAAAGCAAAGAGCGAATATTGCGAGATGATCTCGGCGGACAAAGTCTCGATAAGTTGGGTGTCTTACAAAACCCCAGACGAGAGGCTCTGACTCGCCATCAGCCAGAACCAGAAGAGCTGGAGGAGGACTCTGCTGAGACCATTCCGTTCTACCGCTACCCGGGGCTCAAGAAAGAGGCTGCCTCCGGAGGGCGGGGTCGAGACGCGGTCGCTGAGACCGAGCTCGAGCTTCGTTACCGCACATTCTTTGCAGGGAAGCCGTCGAGAAAGCTGGGGACGAGTACGCGTGAGATCCGGGTGCCGCAGCCGGTTCCGGGGGATGAAGGTCTTGGTCGACAGGGCTTCCGCGAGAAGTACGGTGTCAATCCGTTTGTCGATCCACGTCGAGACCCCGAGTCAACCTTTTCAATGGACGTCGACACTGCTTCCTACACCCGTGCGCGGCAGGAACTCTTAAACGGACGTCTCCCCGATCCCAAAACGATCCGCGTCGAAGAATTTATCAACAGCTACCGCCCGCCCGTCATCGCGCCGCCCACCGCCGATTTTGCCTGCTACATGGAAGGGGCGCCGTCGCCGTTTGGGCCGGGCCTCGATCTGCTGCGTCTCACGATCAAAGCGCGTGAACTCAAACCGGCTGAACGCCGTCCGACGAGTTTGACGCTCGCGATCGACACTTCGGGCTCAATGGCCTCCGATCGTCGACTCGAGCTGATCAAGCGCTCGATCGATCAGCTTGTTCTTCAGCTCGAGGACTTCGACACCGTCGCAATCGTTGCGTTTGGTTCAGAACCCTTCCTCGTGCTGCCGCCGACGCTCGCCCGAGAAGAGAACCGTATTCTCGAGGCGATTCAGACTCTCGAACCGAGTGGAGAGACCGACGTTCAGGCTGGCGTCGAGTTCGCCTACGAGGTCGCAGACGAATTCCGTACGGACACTGCGCTGAGCCGAGTCATGCTGTTGACCGACGGGGTCGCGACCCAGGGTGCTCAGGACGCGGAGAAGCTTCTCAAGACGATTCGCTTCTACTCCGGACGGTCGATCTACCTCTCGGTCGTCGGAGTCGGAGACGAAGAGTACAACGATGCGCTACTCGAGAAGATCTCGGGAGAGGGCAACGGGCAGTACGCCTACGTCGATAATGTCGACGAGGCGACTAAGCTCTTCGGGTCGAGCCTTCCCTCTGCTCTCGAAGTGCTCGCTCAAGACGCGAAGGTACAAGTCACTTTCGATCCCGAAAACGTCCGGAGCTATCGACTCCTCGGTTACGAAAACCGGGATATCCGGGACGAGGATTTTCGCAACGATTCGATCGACGCGGCCGAGGTTGGCCCGGGGAGTACGGTCACCGTGCTGTTTGAAGTCGATCGACATGAAATTCAATCGGGTCGGCTGGGTAAGGTGAACGTGCGCTACTTTTCGACGCGTTCGAATCGGGTCGAAGAGCTCGAGTTCTCGATCGACCCCGGCGTCTTCGCTTCGCAAGTCGAGTCGACCCAACCCGATTTTCTCTACGTCGCCTGCCTGGCTGAGTTCGCTGAGCTCCTGCGCGAAAGTTATTGGTCCCAAGGGGGAAGTTACTCTGATCTTCGGAGTTGGGTCGACCGCTTGCCCGCGGCTCCGAGTTACGACGCCGCCGAGTTGAAGCGACTCGTCGCTGCGGCCCAGATCAACTTCATCACGAAGAATCGCCGGTGAAAGGGCTCCCGATGAAATCCCTGGTGCTCCTGCCTAGTCATGTCAGTTCCTCGCCATTTGAGCGAACTTTCCCGCGTAAGCGGGAGAGCCATCAATGCAGCGTCACGGAGCCACCCACGGAGTTTAGGTCTCCCAGTGCACTGAAGGTCTTTCGGATCACGACGAGTCTAGCTCTTAAGGCGCTGGTCGTTGCTCTCCTCGCTAGCTCGCTCGCCGCGCAGCCGGCGCCGAAGGAAGGCGATTCGGGAAAGGTGGTCGAGCGCAACATTTACATCCCGTACGACTTCTTCGATAAGGTCCTCGAGAACGAGCAGCGCGGTGTCTTCCTTCCCTATCCCAAGGTTCGGGCCATTCTAGACAAGCTAGACGAGTTGCTTCAGGAGGGGAGCGAGGCGCCGGTCCAGAGCCGAATCTCTCAATCGTCTTACACGTCTCAGGCGAGCGATCGCTTTGTTCGGACCGTGGCTCGCTACCGCGTTGAATCCCTTAAGGCGGGTTGGGTGCCGCTCAGCTTTTCACTATCGGGATTATCCCTCGAAAAACTCTCGATCTCCGACGAGCGGGCGATCCCGAGTATCCAGGGGCAGCAGTTGACGATTTTCTTGCCCGAAGCCAAGTCGTACGAGATCGAACTCGTGTTCACTTTTCCCGTCGTCGAACGCGCTGCCACTCGGAGCTTTACCTTTCGCACCCCGATTATCGCGCTCGCCGACTGGACGATTGAATTCGATGATCCCGAGCTCGAGATCCAGACCTCACCCGGTGACCTCGCCTTTGAATTCGATCGGTCTGGTCCCGGGGTCACCGTCAAGGCGGCGATCAGCAAGACCCCTGAAATTACGATCAGTTGGAGCGCTCCCGCCGAAGAGCTCTCGCCCGATCGCACCAAGATCTTGGCGGAGACGATTACCAAGGCGACGATAAAACCCAAGTTGCTCCGCATCGAATCGAGCCACCGATTTCAGATCGAGCAAGGAGAAGCGCAGAGATTTCGGATCGAGCCGCCATCTCGAGGCGAGCTACTCTCCGTGACCGGCGAGAATATCCGCGGCTGGCGCACCAGCGAGGGCGGCTTGACGGTCGATCTCCACACTCCGGTGACAGGTCGCTACGAGCTCGTGCTGGTCTGGGAGGCGCCGGCTCCCGAAGTGGGGTCGCTCCTTCTCGAGGCGCCGAGCAGCCAAAACGTCCTGCGCGAGAGCGGTTACCTCATCGTCGAAAACGAGCCGAGTCTCAGGCTTGAGTTTGGCGAGAACGCGAATCTGATTCGGATCGATCGTGCGGAGTTTCCGACCGGCTATCAGCAGAGCGGAGGTAGCGGTTTCCGCTTCTGGAAGCCGTGGGATTCGCTCGAACTCACGGTGCAGGCGGTCGAGACACAGTTTCGCGCCCTGTCGCGTAGTGCGGTGATTCTCGGGGAAGAGGTTGACGAATGGCGCGGACGAATTGATCTGTCGGTCCAAGAAGGCGGGTTCTTTGAAATTGATCTCGTCTATCCGTCGGGCTGGACAGTACGCCGACTTGGACCCGACTCGGTGCTCGAGAGTTTTAACGCGATCTCGAATGAAACCGAAACCAGGGTGCGGCTCTCCTTTAACCGAAAGATCACCGAGGCGACTCGCGTCGATTTTATCCTTGAACGAACGGGGACGGCCCGCGGCGGAGCGCTGAGCTTCAGACCGCCTCGAGTCCCCGGAGCACTTCAGGATCGCGGGTACTTCGGCGTCAGTGTGCCGCGTTTCATCGAAGCGACTTCGACGCGTACCGAAGGTCTCAAGCTCGCTGGTCCCGAAGAGTCGGGGGTTCAGGAACTGCTCGGCTTCTTGCCCACGAGTTCGGCCAAGCCTCGCATTTACCGATTTGCTGACGAGCCCACAAGTCTCGAACTCAATCTCGAGCTCAAGGCGACCGTGATCGATGTCGTTGCTCAACACCTGATCGAAGTATCGGACAATTACGTCGACTTAACCGAGTGGTTTGACTTTCGCATTCTCTTCGCCGAAACGGATCGAGTTCGGCTCAGTCTCGGGAGTGACCAGGATGACGTCGAAATCTCAACCCCTCAGAAGTCGGAGATCCAAAAGCGCGAGACGGCTGATGGTCGGGTTGAGTGGGAGATTCGATTTCAATCACCCGTGCTCGGTTCGATCACGGTGGGGGTTAAGCGGCGCGTCGCGCTCGAGCCGAGTCCCGCCGGGACCGAGCAACGGCTCGATCTCGATCTCACCCGAGCCGAACAGGTCCGGGCGAGTACCGGTTTTGTCGGTCTCGAGAAGCAGGCGAGTCTCGAACTCGGTGCGACGATCACCGATCTCGATCCGGTCGACGCGATCGAGCTTCCGGACCGGCTGCGGCGCGCGAGCATCTACAAGAGTTTCCGGTATGGGGGCGACTCACCCGCTCTTTCGCTCGATGTCACCCGGTACAATGTCAGTGCTCTCGTACAGCTCAACATTCCTTTGATCTACGGGAAGGTCGTTATTGCCGACGACCTGACCTGCAAGACGCGGCAAGTCTTCTTTATCCAAAACTTCTCTGAAGCCTATCTCCCGCTTCGACTAACCCCCGAAATTCAAGTGCTGTCAGTGTCGGTCGCGGGGCGACGAGAGATTCTCAAGCAGCGCGAGGATGGAACGGCGCTCGTTCCGCTGCCGACGTCGATTCAAGGAACGGGGATCTTCCCCGTCTCAATCGTCTACGAGAGTCGCGCCGAGGGAGACGCCAACACGCGATTCGGTCGAGTTGAACTCAAGACGCTCGAGATCGGCGAGCCCGAGTCCGGAGGCCGTTTCCCGGTGAGTCAGCAGGAGTGGGAACTCTGGCTGCACCCAAAGCGCAGCTACTACAGTTTTCGCGGGACTCTTTCGGAGCGTGATCGTCGCCAACCGCTATGGCGACGGCTGAAGTCCTTTCTCGATCTTGCGGCACGTGATCTTCAGCCCGCCGAACGGAGCAAGCTACCGAGTTACCTTCCCAATCCAGAGGGTGACCCCGAAGTAAGAGTCGGGGGTGGCTTTGAAAGGGTGGTGCTCGAGGGGCGGGTCGACCGCGTTGAAGTGAGCTTTCGCTTTATCGATACCAACCTATTCTGGGTACTCGACGCTCTCGTAGTACTGCTGGTACTCGGTTTACTCTTCGCGGTTCACCGAATCCGTTCGTCGACCGTGCTTCCCACCGCGTTCTTGTCAGTGATGGTAACGCTAGCCGTCTACCTGCTGGTTACTCCCCCTTGGAACCAGCTCGGACTTTCGGGGATTCTTGCCGTGGGGTTGAGCCTTCTCCTCGTCGGCTCGATCGAGCTTCGCCGGCTCTTTGAGAAGCGACGCGAACGTCGCATCGCGCTCGCTCCGGATCCCTTCCTCGAAGAGGCTCCGATGCGAAGAGACTCAGCCAACCGCGAAGAACAGCCCCAGGGCGACTCAGAAGAGGAGCAAGCCAAAGAATCAGAATCGCATTCTGACGGTGAAGATAAGGAGAGTCATGATAAGGGGAATTAACGCGACTCGACTGGTGCTGCTGCTGCTCGTCTGCGGGGCGACGCTGCGGGCTCAGAGTGACAAGCTCGCGACCGAGATCTACGTTCCGTTTGAGGTTTTTGATAACTTTACTGCGGCCAATCCCGACGGGGTCTTCACCACGATCGAAGAGTATCGAGAACTCCTGTCAAAGGCGGAAGTCGCGCGGAGTCAGCGAGAGGCGCTTCCGCCCGTGGACGCCGTGGTGCGCGGCGCGAACTACGAGATCGAAGAGCTCGAGGGCGGGGTGAAAGTTCGAGGATCAATCGAGATCGAGAACACGGTCGGTGAGTGGGCAGTCTGCCGTCTCGGTAGGTTACCCCTCGGTCTGAGCCGGGCTCGGCTCGACGATCGACCGGCCTGGATCCTTCGGGACGAGAATCAAGTCAATTACCTCATCTGTCGTCACCGCGGACGAGCCCGCCTCGAAGTCGAGTTTTTTATGCGACCGCGGCTCGCCAAGGGGCGCGCTTACTTCGAAGCCGAACTCCCGGGGCAACCCTTGACCGCGACTGTCGACTTGCCGAGCGAAAGCCAGGTGAGAGTCGAGGCGGGGGTGCTCCTAGACCAACTCGGTCAGGGGGCGCGTCAACGATTGACGCTGTCCGGGTTGACCGATCGACCGCTCGCCTTCGATTGGACCCGCGTCGATACCCAAGTTTCAGATGATACTTCGATCTTCGTGACGCAGTATCAACAACTCTGGATAAAGGAAGACCAGGGGAGCTTCCAGATACAACTCCAGCTCTTCGTGGTCGGCAAGCCGTTGCAGCAGTTGACGGTTGGAGTTCGTTCGGGCATGGAGCTTCTCCGGCTGCTCGGCGACTCGGTTTCGAGTTGGGAGCTCGGCGAGGATCAGCTTTTGATACGGTTTTCCGAGCCGGTGTCGGGTCGAGTTGTTTTGAACCTGATCGGGCTCGAGTCGGTGAATCTCGACCCGATGCGCTGGGGCTTGCTGCCGGTTATCGGGGCCGATCTGCAGCGGGGCTTTCTGCGGATCGTCGCTTCACAGCCGCTCAATCTCATCGCTCAGCCGCGTGAAGAAGCGATCGAGTATGGAGTCGATCAACTTGAGTTTCCCCGACCCGTGGACGATATCGTTCTCGTTCGCAACGGTACGGCAACCGACTTTCAGCTCGGAAGGCCCGAGGTCCAAGTCCGAGCCGAGCCCGAGCCGCGTCGGGGCGGCTACGACTTGCGGGGCACGCACCAGCTGCTCGTGTCCGACTCGAAAATCCGCCTTGTTAGCTTTCTCGAGATCAAGAACCACGAGGATTCACTCGACCAGATCGAACTCTCGGCCCCCAACTGGTCGCTCCTCGACGTATCGCTCGATTCGCCCGACTCGGGTTCGCTACAACCGATCTGGTTACCGCGGGAGAATTCGAATACCGCAACTCTGCGTCTCAAGCTGCGGCAAAGATTGCGCCGCGGCGACTCGATCCGTTTCAAAGTCTATCTCGAACGGCCCGGAATCAATCTCGAAACCACAGAAGGTCGTCGTCTCTCCTTGCGTCCAGTCGGCTCAGACCGAGCAGTCCAGAGCGATCACGTGCTCGGATGCATCCTCGAGAAGTCGCTCCTTATCGAGTCTGTCGATTTACCGAACTGGCGTTATCTCGAAGCCGATGAGATCGATTGGTTTGAGCTTGCGGAGGCGGTCGATCCGAGGATCGCTCGTCTCGCTTTCAGCGCCGAGACGCAAAACGAGCGACCTGATTTGAGTGCGGCCTTTTCGGCCAAACGAACTCGCGGGCACTATCAAACGGTGACGACGGTGGTCGTTCGGGAGTCTGAAGAGGGTGAAGGGCCGGGCGGGCTGCGGGCAGAGATCGAAACAGCGATCTGGCTCGCGATCTTTGATCGCGGTCTCGAGCGACTTCGGATCGCTTTTCCTGATAAGCCGGCGGGAGTGCGCCTGTCCGTCGACCCCGATGTCATTCTCGAGGACTTGGGGAACAACCGCTATGAGCTCGTGTTTCGTCGTCCCTGGGTCGGCGAGGGTTGGTTTCGGTTTCGATACACGACGGCGGTCGAAGACAGCGTCGCTTTCTCACCGTTTCAAGTTCGTGTCGAGGAGCGCTTCGTCGGAGAGCACTATCTTCAACTCGCCGGGACCGGGGCGCTTGAGATCACAACTTTGATCCGGGATACCTTGGTACCGATCACCGAAGACGCCCTTCCGGATTGGACCCGCGCGCTCGAGGCGGAGCGTCGGGTCGGTACCTTTCGGGTGCGTTCAGGCGGGACTTCGGCCCAGGTGTCGGCGAAACGGCTGCCGCGCGCTTCGGTCAAACGACAGTTTATCCCCGAGTTGACGATCGATACGGCGCGCGACCTTCAAGGGCGTTCGGTCAGCCATCTCCGCGCAGTCGTGGCTGCGAAGGATCTGCAGATCGTCACGGTCGAGTTGCCCCCAGGGTCGAGCTTGGTTGAGAGTGCGGTGGGTGGCGTGAGCCAGGTCATTGTGCTTCCCGATGCCGCTCCCCCCCGGCTCACGCTTGCCAGTCGCGGACGCCGGG
>CAYZYD010000019.1:0-15497 GCA_964482505.1 uncultured Planctomycetia bacterium
GGCTCGAATTCTCGACCTCCCGCATCGAAAGCAGTTTTTCAACGGGCTGCTAGGCGCCGCGACGCAAGTCGGATTGGTAACTCCTTCGAGGAGCGGCAACAACGCCAGGGAGGTCGAGGGCCGGCGATTCTTGCTCGAACTTTTCGAACAGGACACTAGCGCCGACGACGTTTTCCGAAGAGTGCTTGTATCGGCTGCTCGGCCCGATCTGAAACGAGGCCGTCTTTGACCCCTGAGATCTTGGCCTCGACGATCAGCTTCCCCGTTACGTACGACTTGTCGAAGAAGTATTCATTGATCGAGACGTCGATCGTGTAGCCGGTTTGATCCGGAAGCGCGACGAGCCGAGCTTCAAACACGGATTCGGGGAGGCCTTCGAGTCGGGCCTGGCACTCTTCGATCTTCGCGCCCGCATGCGAAGCGCGCACGGTGATCCGTTTGGTGGCGGGTTTCGCTTCGGAGTCGAGAAGTGGGTCCGTCTCTCGGTTGGTGAAGCGGACGAGACCGTGCGGCTCAAACGCGATGAGCCCGGTGTGAGTAATCCGCACCCGCTGAAGCGCCGTCGCTTGACGACCGTCGGCGGTTCGGTAAGTAAACATGATCCGGTCGAGTTCTTCACCCAACGCTTCGGCCGCCGGTGCTTGGGCGAGCACAGTGTAGCGACGCTTGGGTTCAACCTCCTCGACTTTGAGCACTTCAAACCGACCGAACTCGCTCTTTGCTTCGGTGACGACGAGACCGAGTTTGCCGCTGGCGACGATCGTAAATATCGCTTGTTTCTTATCGCTGAAGAGCCCTCTTATCTCGAGCTCCTCGGGCATCACCGCGTAGTGTTTATCGACGCGGAAGACGTACTCAACAATCAATCGTCCCTGGTTCGGATCGTTGGAGAAGATATTGATCGCCTTCTTGGTCCAGCCCGCCTTGATCGGGTTGGTATCGACGGTAAACCGGACTTGGCCCGACTTCCCCGCGGCAATCTCTTTATCGAAGTCGAGGATTTGAGTGCAGGAGCAAGAGGAGGAGACTCGGCTCAATTTGAGCGTCTCATCGCCCGTATTGAATACCTTGATCGTCCGCTCAATCTTGGCGCCTTTGATCAAGACTCCGTAGTTGAGAAGTTTCTCATCGACCGCGATGCCAACGGCGGCGTGACCCGACTGGGCCAGGACGAGGAGAGAGAGCCAGACTTGGAAAAGCCATCGAATTCTTCGAGGTCGCGCGCGATCCCGTGGCTCGGCTCTCCCCGTGGCCCCAATCAAATAGCTCGACCTCGCCGAGATGCTCATATCGTCGATCCTAACTCGGTTGGAGGCACGCTACGCAAGTTTACGTCGAGGTCTCCGTCAAACTCGAAGCTCTTCTCGACCGAATCCTCAATTGCTTCCTTCATGTGAAGCCCCGAATTATCCGAGCTTCAATGCTAATCTCAAGGGGCTCCCTCAACTTGATTACCGCCCGGTGCCCTCCGACCAAAATCTCGGGGTTGAGTTCTGTGATATCGGCAGACTGAGTGCTGCGGCGGTGTTGTGCAGCAAGCTGATGATACTGGTTCACGCAGCCCAAAATAGCTAGCCCTCGGTGGGCGTGAGATCGATCTCGCGCGCGAGGCTGTCGGCGATCGACCAGCCGAGAAGGGTCGGTCGGCACCCCGCGTCGGTGGGCTCGATCCAACCCTTAGCGCGCCAGCGATCCCAGCGGACCCGCTGCTCGCGGGTCTCGAGATCGACGCCGTAGCGCTGCTTAAAGTCGGCATAGGCAAATCCGGACCGCGTGCGAAGGGCAAAGAGGACTGCCTCGAGAGCGCGCTGCTCGGGATCGAGTGTCTCAGACCCCGCGCGCGCGAACCCCCTCTCTTCGATATCGCGGATATAAGCGAAGACTTTCGGTTCATTCCACGAACGTTCCGAACCGTCAAAGGAGTGCGCGCCGGGTCCGAAGCCGAGATAGGGAATGTGCGCCCAGTATTTCTGGTTGTGACGCGACCTTTGAGAGGCCGTGCGAGCGAAGTTTGAAATTTCGTAGGCCGAGAGGCCTGTCGCCCCCAGCGTCTCGTGAACTTGAAAGAAGGCGTCGGCCATTCTGGAATCGGGAAGTGGCTGGAGTTGACCGCGGCTCGCTTGAACCCCGAATCGCGTCCTGGGTTCGATCGTGAGTTGATAGGCGGAGACGTGGGCAAGATCGAGCTGGATGATTTGGTCGAGATTACGAGCGAGTTGGTCGGGCGACCGATCCGGGAGTCCGTAGATCAAATCGACCGAAATCCAATCGAAGCCGACGCCCCGCACCGTCTCGAGACTTCTCAAGGCCTCGCCGCGAGTGTGGAGACGACCGAGAAACTCGAGCTCTTCGCCTGACCAAGACTGAACCCCGAGACTGATCGCTTGAACGCCGAGGCAACGCCAAGCCTCGGCGCGGTCTCGGGTAACGTGTTCGGGATTGACTTCGAGTTGAATCCAGGGATCTCCAGCCCAATTGAGCCGATCGCGGCACACATTGAAGATTTGGGTTAGAGTCGCGAGGCCGAGCATCGAGGGGGTGCCCCCGCCGAGGTAGAGCGTGCTGAAGGGGCCGAGATCGGTCACGGACCGACGCTCAATTTCGGCGACGAGCGCGGCGAGCCAGCGCTCCTCGAGCCGGCTGCGAGTGGTGACGGCAAAGTCGCAGTAGGGGCAGATTCTTTCGCAGAAGGGGACGTGAATATAGACGCCTGGGTGTTGGTCGCTGAACTCGGGCTCAGGCATCAATAGCTCGCCCGTCCCGGCTGGTCTCTTCGCAGTCGTCCATGACACTCCGAACTACGACTCTTTGTCGGTTCGGAGCACCGCCACGAACGCCTCCTGCGGAATCTCGACCGATCCGACCGTTTTCATCTTCTCCTTCCCCTTCTTCTGCTTTTCGAGCAACTTGCGCTTACGGCTGATGTCCCCGCCGTAGCACTTTGCCGTAACGTCCTTGCGGTAAGCGTTGATATTGGTTCGAGCGATGATCGTCGCCCCGATCGCCCCTTGGATCGGAATCTTGAATTGGTGCCTCGGTATACTCGAGGCGAGTTGCTCGCAATAGTGGAGAGCCCGCTTGCGCGCTTTCTCCTCGTGCACGAGATAGGAGAGTGCGTCGACGCGCTCCTTGTTGACGAGGATATCGACCTTAACGATTTTGGACGGACGGTAATCGAGCTCTTCGTAATCGAATGATCCGTACCCGCGGGTCACGTTCTTGAGTCGATCGTAAAACTCAAACAGTACCTCGCCGAGCGGCATCTCGCTGACGACTTCTACGCGGCCCACCGCGAGGTAATTGAGAGCCATCGCTTCAGCTCGGTGTTCGCGGCAGAGCTCCATCACCTGACCGAGAAAGGTGTCGGGAATCATGATCGAAGCGCGGATGTAGGGCTCTTCGACCTTCTGAATTTCGGTGGGCTCGGGCCAGTTGCTCGGGTTATCGACTTCGAGTTCGGTGTCGTCGGTCAGGAAGACCCGGTACTGGACCGAGGGCGCCGAGAGGATAAGCGACATCCCGAACTCGCGCGACAACCGCTCCTGGATCACGTCGAGGTGGAGCAGTCCGAGAAATCCACACCGGAACCCAAATCCGAGCGCGACCGAAGTGTCCTTTTCGTAGACGAGGGCGGCGTCGTTAATCGAGAGTTTCTCGAGCGCTTCGGTGAGGTCTTCGTAGTCGTTACTCGACATCGGATAGATCGACGAAAAGACCACCGGCTTCGCCTCGGTGTACCCCGGAATCGGCTCCTGTGATGGATTCTTCTCGAGGGTGACGGTATCGCCGATCTTGATATCGCGGATGTTCTTCACCCCAGCGATGATGTAGCCAACGCTTCCAGCGCTCAGCTCTTCTTGGGGGGCGAGCTTGAGCCGAAAGTGGCCAATCTCCTCGACCGTATAGTCGGAATCACTGTGCATGAAGTGAATCTTGTCCCGCCGGCGAAGTCGACCCTGGCGGATTCGGCAGAGCAAGACCACCCCGCGGTAAGAGTCGTAGTAAGCGTCGAAGATCAGCGCCTGGAGCGGCGCGTCGGGATCGCCTTGGGGCGGGGGAAGCGTGTTGACGAGCGACTCGAGCAGCTCCTTGATCCCCACTCCGTTCTTGGCCGAAATCGGCACCGCGGCGAAAGGGTCGAGCCCGAGGTCTTCCTCGATCTCTTCGCGAACCCGCTCCACGTCGGCCGCGGGCAGATCGATCTTGTTGATCACGGGGAGGAGCTCGAGGTCGTACTCGAGGGCGAGATAGAGATTGGCGACCGTCTGCGCTTCGACCCCCTGGGAGGCGTCGACGATGATCAGAGCGCCTTCACACGACATCAGCGAGCGTTTGACTTCGTGGGAAAAATCGACGTGGCCAGGAGTATCGATCAAGTTGAGAAGGTACTGAGTACCGTCCGAGGCCTTGTAGTCGAGCGTCACCGTATTTGATTTGATCGTGATGCCACGTTCGCGTTCAAGCTCCATCGAGTCGAGAATCTGGTCCCGAAAGTCGCGGTCATCGACCGCCCCGCAGGTCTGGATGAGCCGGTCGGCAAGGGTCGACTTCCCGTGATCGATATGCGCGATAATGCAGAAGTTTCGGATGTGCTTCAGAGTAGGATCTCCTGCTCGGGGGGCGGTGATTCGGGCCGTCGCTCGAGGCGTGCCGGCTCGGCAACGAGTGCGCTGAATCGTATTCTGTTTGGCAAGACCCGCAAGACCACTCGCAGAGGGCCTCGACGGGGTCCGGTCGGTGCCAAGTAAATCTTATTTTAGCGGTTGTTTACGAACTTGGGTGGGAGCTGGGTTGACCTTCGACCTCGCCGATTGATGACCCGGCCACCGCCCGGTACCTTTTACGGATTAGCGGGGCCGGCACGATCTCGGACCGAATTGGCCTGGGGTAGCCTTGCCTCGCTGTGCTGGTCTCGCTGTGCTGGCCTCGCTGTGCTGGCCTCGCTGTTGGCGCTGGCGTTCCTGTGTTGGCCTTGCACAGTCGCGTCGGGGTCGTCCCACCCTTCATGGCCGGTGAGAATCAAAGCCGCAGGCCTGGCAGGATCTACCGGGATTCTATCGAGGCTTGCCATCAGTTTAACTTGGTCAGAAAAGAGTTTGCGGCTACTTTGATCTGAGCCCCTTCAGAAATTCTGATCGAAGTCGGAGACCCAGCCGAGCCACCGAGTCGAAACCGCCAATCAGTTTGTTGAATGGGGCTTGGTCCGCTTGGTTAGAAGTGACGGATTCCTTGTTCTGGTGGGCGCCTTGGTGGCGCGCCGAAACCCGCTTGGTGGAACGCTCTCTTTGAACGCTTGAGGACCATGGGTCGATCTGATCTCTACAATTTGCTCAACAAGAGCTTTCACCTCTTCCGAGTCGTCGGGTTCGACGTCCGTATCCACTGGACGGTGTTCGTCTATCTTCTGATCGCGCTCCGCATCTATACAAAAGACCTGAACCCCAATGAATCGGCCACGCCCCTCTTGTTCGCGATCACTGCGACGCTGATGCTCTTTCTGATCGTTCTGATCCACGAACTCGGTCATGCCATCACGGCGCGCCGACTCGGGCTTCATGTCGATCATATTCAACTCAACCCCATCGGCGGTTTCGCGGCGATCGACGGCAAGTTCCGCACAGCTCGAGACGAGTTTTTGGTCACCCTCTGGGGTCCGCTTGTTCATCCGATTTTGCTCGTCTTCGCAAGTCTGCCGTTTTTCTTGACAAGGTCGGGAACATTGGATCTCGGCCCCTACGGCAATGAACTCGTCGAGCAGTTTGTCTGGATCAACCTCGTTCTCTTTGTCATCAATTTGATTCCGGCCTTTCCACTCGACGGAGGGCGGCTACTCAGAAGCTATCTCGCGGGAAATATGGACGCGACTCGGGCGACCTTGATCGCCGCCCTCGCCGGACAGATCATCACCGTTCTCGCGATGGTCGTCGCGGTAATTTTCCTCACCGACTGGATCTTTCCGATTGTCTTCCTCGGGCTGATCTGTTTGATCACGTGCGAGCAAGTCAAAGTCGAGGTGCGCGAGCACGCTCCCTACGACGGCTTTGAAGGGCTCAGTTTTTACTCGCTACCCGAAGAGCCCAAACCCGGTCCCCTCCGTCGATATATTCAAGAGCGTGCCGAGCGTAAGCGAAGGCAGGAGGCCGAACGCGAACTCGAACTCAAGGCTCGAGTCGACCAACTGCTCGAAAAAGTCTCCGAGGTTGGTGTCGACGGGCTCACCCCGCCCGAGAAGACGTTTCTACGCAAGGCGAGCTCGTATTACAAAAGGCCCAAAACGTAGCCACTCCGGTCTTCCGACTTTGATACCCAGAAACGTGCGGCGAGCCAAATCCTCGAACCGCGTTGGGTGCCGCCTGAGTCCAAATCCCCAGTAGCTCAGAAGTGCTCACTCAGAGGCGCGGGCTCGAAGGAACTCAGAGGTCCAAAACGTGCCGACGCCTCGTGACTTTGCTGTGCCCGGGGGTAGCCCGCACTTTTCACGAGCTTGCGACTTCTCGCTACGCGGTTCGTGAATAATGCGGGCTTAGAGGAAGTAGTCCTCGCGCTCGGGTGAGGCTTCGAGATTCTCGAGCTTTTCAGGATTGTCGATGAGATCTTCGATCATCCAATTGGCCGAGTTGTAGAGGCAAGTCACCTCCTTGCACTCGCAGCTCGCGTCGAAATCAAACACCTGACGCACCGTCGATTTCTTGGTCTCTTCGACCGCCTCCGAACTCGCGTAGGCGTGCTTGTCGCCGAGCTTCGCGTGTTCGACGTGACGATAAACCGGGCAGTTGAACAGCCCGAGCGGGCTCAACACCTGCCTGAAGTAGGTCATATGGCAAACCTTGGGCTGACGCGTGTAGTTCGCGTAGCTCTTGTTCTCGAGAACTCTGAGATTCGTGCTCTCGACGACTTTGAAGGTCTCGGTTTCATACTGCTTAGCGTCTTGGACGCCCGCCTTGATGCGCTCGATAATACCGTCGAAGTCGGCCCAGCTGTCGTTGACGCCGACGATCTCGGCGTTGTTATCGGGCGAGCGCACGAGGAAGGGTTTGACCGAGATGTAGTCGAAGCGGTGATCACGGGCTAGTTTGGCCGCCGCGGCGATCTCGTGGATATTCTCGACAATCGCGGCGTCGTTGGTGAAGGCGCCCTTCCAAGTGACGATAAACGAGAAACCGATGCGGAGCCCGGGAAAGTCTTTCTTCACCTCGGCGACGTCTTCGCAAATGCTCTCGAGAGTGAGTTTCTTTTTCGGCTTGTGCATCGCCTGGAATGTCTCGTCACTGCCCGAATCGAGCGAGAGCCGAATCCAGTCCGACTTGTCGAAACGATCCGCGCACTCGGCGACCCGCTTCATGCCACTCCCGTTCGAGACGACCGCGACGCTGACGTCGTGGTCCTTGAGCAGAGAGACCACCTCGGGGAACTTTGGAAAGACCGTCGGCTCCCCCCCACCGATCAGAATCGCTGACTTGAGCCCCCGCTCGCAGAGTTCGACGAGCGAGCTCATCAGCTTTTCGTACTCGTATTTGATCCCCATATTGAGGATGTCCATATCGACGCAGTGGTCGCAGGCGTAGTTGCAGGCCGTCGTCAAGTCGAGGTTGATCGAGACCGGAGCTCGGGTGGGGTAGTCGTCGAGCACCTTCTCGGGATCGCCGACTCGACGAACCTCGGCTTGCCAACGGACGTACTCTTTGAGCGACTCGATCAGAGAGGGCTGCAAGAGCTTGTTGCCGAAGTCGTGGATCGGGGCGAGTTCTTTGGTCTCGGGATTCGCTGGATTCATAAAGGCCTTTCGCAGGGGCGTTCCCTGTCTAGATTGAGAATCGGCTCGGGGATCTTAACAAGAAAACCATGCGAAGCGTACCTTTGGGCCGGGTCGGCTTTGGTTCGAGGGCTAAAAATTGACTCAAGAGACGCTCTTGAGCGGACCAGCAAAAATTCGGGGCGGGGAGGCTTTGGGGAAAAATGTGTCCAGAGCGGACTGAGAACCCCCTTGAGAGAATCGAGCTTGACAGAGATCGCTGCGTTCAGCTCGAAGAGTCCGCTCCGCGCTCTCGACGAAAAGCCGAGACGAGCTCCTCGAGGTGTCGCATACGCGTCGTCATTTGTGGGTCGACGCCGGCCGCTTGCCCCGACTCAACGCGCAAACACTCTTGGACAAAGTCTGTGAGCAATAGATCGAGGGGATCCGGGACAGGGACTGTCGTTCCCGAGGCTGGATCGACGAAAGTCATCGTGTATTCGGGGAGGCGGATTTTACGCTGAGCCCAGACTCCGTCGAGTCCGTAGCCCGCGGGTCGGGGAGGTTCTGCTTGCATTCGAAACTTGGCCATTAAGCGATAACGGTCGGTGACGCTGACTAATCTGACCTCGATCCGCCACTCGGGATCCTCCGGGTCTCCAAAGAGAACCTCTTCGATTTCGGCAGCTGTGTAGTCGGGCCAGATCGCGCCCGCGAGGCTGAGGACATGCGAGAAACTGTCGAGGATCGCGCTCTCCCCGCGCGAAGCGGGACTCAGGAGGACGCTGAGAAGACGCGGGGTGTGCCCGCGCTGCTGCGGAAAGAGCTCGTAGTAACTCGCCAGAGTTTTCGGCCACTGGACACACTCACGCAGTATCAGACCGCGCTCCACAAAGCCCTGCGTCAGATCACGAGCTCGACGCGTGATCTCACCCTCGTTCCCCTCAAACCAGAGAAGCGGCTTTTCACAGAGCGTGTGCCAGCCGGCCTCGAGGGCGCGGCCGAGGAAATCGTCGTGAGTGGAATAGGGACTCGCGATCACGACGGCATCGACGGATTCCGCTCCGACGAGCCGGTCCCAATCGTCCTCCGCGTAACCCGAGATCTCACGATCGAGAGTACGGCTTAGCGCGACCGCGGTTTCGCGGGCCGAATCCCGGGTCCGGCCAACGATCGCGGCGACCTCAGCCCCAGCGCGCTCGAGCTTCTCTACCATGTATCCGCCGAGACCTTGATGCCGGCGCGCGGCTCCGACCACGACGAATCGAGGCTTCGCCGAGCTCATAGGCCGAGCCGATCGTGATCCGACCGTAGCGCGGGCGGGAGCTCGTGTACGAATCGGTCGATAGTCGGAAGGTAGCCGAGCGAGTCTGCGAGGCGGTAGAGCCCGACTTCGGTCTTGAGGTCGGGGATCTGACCCGATCGACACCGACGTAGCGCTTCGCGAAGGTCGAGTACGATCGGCTGAGTGCCGGACTCCATCGCGCTGCCGTCCCCGAGACACTCCTCGCGATCCGACTCATCGACTAAAGCGCGGGCAAAAAATACCTTCTCGTCGCTGATCCCGGGACTCGCAAAGCTTCCGGCCCCGATCAGATCGACCGCCTCCGACTCGATGCGGTACCCACTCTCCTCGAGGGTTTCACGCGCGGCTCGCGCTTCGATCGCGCGCGCCCCCCGATCCTGAGGCTCGATCAAACCGGCGACGAGTTCGGTCAGCACCAAATAAGGCTCGGGGTCGGGGATCGCGAGCTCCTCGAACTGCCGGAGATGGATAGGAACCCGCACCCCCGACTTGAGAACCACTCGAATCAGCGGCCGTGCCCCATCGGATTGGCGTTCGTAGAGGCAGATCGCGACGGCGTCGGGCGACGGACGGCGCACAATATCACACGGGTAGATATCCGAGGCGGAGCCGTCGTCGAAGTAGTGCCGTACCCGGAGACGATCGACTTTGAGGAAGCCGTCGCGACAGGTCGATTGTTCCGTGAGATCTTCGACGACTTCGATCCGACGAATCGCCTTCACGCAGGACTCCCCTCAAAGATCGCGCGCGGCAGGGTCGGGAGATCGCTCATCGAGCCTCGATCGGCGCCTTGACTTTGGTCTTCCGTTTGTTGGGTTCGGTCCGGTACTTCGCTGGAACTTGAACGGTGTCTTCCCAGAGCCAAATCCACCCGATCAGCGCCTTCTTCTTGATGTAGCTCTCGGTCGAATCGATCGCTACCGCGCTCTCTCTGCCAGTGATCTTGCGCAAGGCGAGGTCAGCGAGGTGGGCCGGTTGCAGAAGGGCGCGCGACTCCTCGTCGAGGTCGGGATAGGTCCCGGAGACGACGATCTCGTCGTCCCGGTAATAGTAGTCGAGCAGATAGGGAACGGCGGCCCAACCGAACTCGGTAATCCGATCGATGATCTCGTTGAAGCTGCGCGTTTCGGTTTCGTCCCCGAAGGCGTCGATCTATGCGACCAGCTCGGTATGACCGAGGAGCTCGCCGTTTACGAGGCGGCGGGCAAACTCGGTGGCGAGTAGACGACGAATATCCCGCTTAGCATCCTCGAGATCATTCCGGCCATTGACGAGACCGGGCTGCTCAGGGATCTCGATGATCTCGGACTCACCCGACGATACGTGCGTCAGCACGAGCCGACCCCACCCCCGAAACTGGTGCTCGAGCAGTGTTTCGGCGCCCTTGTACTCAAACACGTGGCGCTTGTGAAAGACCGATTCGAGCTTCCCGCGGAGGGTGTAGTCGGCGGAGACTTCGGGCGCGACGAGTTTGAACCCGTGCAGGGCGAGTTCGCGACCGATCAGAAGCTCGGCGATGTTGAGTTCGGTCGCCTCGCCTTCGAGCCGCTCTTCGATCGCCAGCGCGATCTCCCCGCGCTGCGGAATCGCATCAGGTTGCGCGACCGGAGCCGGCTTGGACGACATTTCGGCTTTGCCAGAGTGCGAAGAGGCGCGCGAGGAACTCTGCGAACCCGGCTCTTGCGCGCCCTCGTCTTTACGGCCGCAAGCGAAGAGACTGAGCGTCATCGTCAGGAGGAGCGCGAAGAGGATTCGCGTCGACTCGCTCGTCTCGTCTCTCGACGGGGGCCGAGCGCAAACTCCCCCCGCCTCTCCCCTGGTATTTGCATCCTGCATCACTCTGAGCTCTCCTTACTTGTCGCGACTCTCTTCAGCCAATACTCTGGACAGCACTCTGTCGACTTCCCAAGGCCGGCATCTAAGGGCCGGAGGCTACCCGAGTATTTGGAATCGGCGATGCGGCGAACCTGGACAATGGTTCCGGGCGGCCGCAGCCAGCGCCGCCCTCGATGGCTCGAGCGCTTTCGGGCGGGCTGCTAGCTTGTTCGGGTCGGACTTCCGAAAACGCACACTGGGTTTGGTAACAATCTGTTCGGTAACAATCGGTTCGGTAACAATCTCAATTCTACTGTGCGCTTTGACTTTCAACGCTCTGGCCTTCAACGCTTGCACTCGACGTTTTGGCCTTCGACGCTTTGGCCTTCCAACAGGGCCAAGACACTATGGCCTTGAAACATCCGGCCTCGATAGCTCGCGTGATCGTATTGGCGAAGCCCGTCGATGCGTAGCGATTTCTTGGGTTAACGCGTTTCGTTCGCCGAGCGGCGGCGCCACGACGCCCTAATCAAATCAACTGTGGAGTGTGATGCCTTCAGCAAATCCGAGCGGAATCCCGTTTGTCAAAATGCACGGCCTCGGCAACGACTACGTCTTCATCGACGAGCACGAAGTGTCGGTAGTCGACGCCGAGCACTGGGCGGTGGTGCTCTCCGACCGTCATCGCGGGATCGGTTCGGACGGACTGATCATCCTGCGCCGAGACCTCGAATTCGGAATTGGGATGGAGATGCGCAATGCCGACGGAGGTCGAGCTGAGATGTGCGGAAATGGCATCCGCTGTCTCGCGCGGCTCGCGTACGATCGCGGTTACGTTACGACGTCCAAGTTCACAATCCAAACCGAGGCGGGGCCGCGCGGCATCACCCTGAGCGAGCGAGGCTCGCGCGCCTGGATCGGAGTCGCGATGGGGCCGGCTCGGATCGAGCGCGAACCGATCACCTTTGAAACCGAAGCGGGAGCCCAGACGGGCTACCGGGTCGACCTCGGCAACCCACACTTCGTGATTCCGCAGCCAGATTCGCTCGAACCCTTTCCCGTCTCAGCCTGCGGGCCCGAGATCGAGCGTCACTTTCCCGGGGGTATGAATATCGAGTTTACGCATAACCGCAACTCGAGCGCGATCGATCTCCGAGTTTGGGAACGCGGTTCGGGAGAGACCCAAGCCTGCGGAACCGGCGCGACCGCTGCCGCGGCGCTGCTCCACGAGCTCAGCGAGGTCGGTCAGAAGGTGCGAGTGTCACTTCTCGGCGGCGATCTCGAAATCGATGCGACATCGAGCGATGACATCGTGATGTGGGGACCGGCTGAATACTCGTTCCGAGGTGAATTCGATCTTGGCCTCGTCGACTGAGAAACACCGCCGCTATGAGACCGTCACTCCGCGGCGACCTTCGGAAACCTGTCCGATTTCGTAGACGTCGGTCCCAAACTCCGCGAGACGCGAAGCGACCGAAGCCGCCGACCGGGCCGCGACTACGATCACAAAGCCGATCCCGAGATTAAAGACCCGCCGAAGCTCGGCTTCGGTGACACCTCCCCGCTCTTGCACGTACCGAAAGATCGGGGGCACGGGCCAAGATCCCGGGTCGATCCTCGCCTTGAGGCCTTTGGGCAACACGCGCGGGATATTCTCGACGAGCCCTCCCCCGGTGATATGAGCCATGGCGCGCACCGGGTTTCGAGATTCGAAGCTTCCCAACAGAGCGAGAACCGGAGCGACGTAGAGGCGAGTCGGGCGCAGCAACTCTTCGCCAAGGGTTTGACCCGAGTCCCCAAAGGGTTGCGCGAGCGCTTCGGGTTGCCGGTCCAAGTCGAGCGCTCTGCGCACCAGCGAAAAGCCGTTTGAGTGGACACCGTCGGCGGAGAGTCCGAGGATCACATCCCCGGACTTGACCTTGCTACCGTCGATGAGCTTCTTGCGGTCGACGACTCCGACCGAGAAACCGGCGAGGTCAAACTCGCCGGGCTGGTAAAACCCCGGCATCTCCGCCGTTTCGCCGCCGAGGAGTGCGCAGCCCGCCTCTTCACAGCCGCGCGCGATCCCCGCGATCACTTCAGCGCCCGCTTTGGGCTCGACCCGGCTGGTCGCGAAGTAATCGAGGAAGAAGAGCGGTCGAGCGCCGCAGACGATGAGGTCGTTGACGCACATCGCCACGAGATCGATCCCGATCGTCGAGAAGTCCTCGACCTCGAATGCGATCTTGAGCTTGGTGCCGACGCCGTCGGTCGAGGCGACGAGTACTGGGTCGGCAAGATCGTCGCGCTCGCGCGTCGAGTTAAAGAGTCGGAAGAGTCCGGCAAAGGCGCCGTGGCTGCCGGGGAGTACCGCCGGGGTGTGCGTGCGTTCGACCGACTTCCGAATTCGTTTGACGAGTTCTTCACCCGCATCGATATCGACGCCCGAGTCGGCGTAGCTGAGTCCCTTACGCTTTTTCGCCACGCCGAGCCTCCTCTCGTTGTACGGTGGAGCGCCACTTGTCGTCGACGTCGGCTCGCTTGAGTTCTCGAAGGAAGCGTTTGGCCCGCGACCGATCACTCTTTTCGACGGCGAGATACCACCGGAAGAAGAGCAGATCGGGGTCGTCGTGGGTCCGCGCGAGCACGGTATCGAGGGCCGCTTCGGCCTCCTTGAAGCGATCGCGGAGATAAGCGCGATAGCTGAGTCGAAGCGCCCGATCGGCGCGATCTTGCCGCCGTCCGATCCGGTGCTTTGAAAACTCGATATAAGCCCAGATCCACGAGTAGGTGACGCAGGCCGTACAGACGAAGAACGAACCCCAAGAGACGATCCCGGGAACGCGATCGGGAGCGCTCACGAGAAAGATGTACGCGACGTCGGCGGAGAGAAAGCCCGTGATCATCAACGCGAGTCCCGTGAGCGTTCGTCCGCGCAGGATGTGCGTCGAACCGGGAAGCGTCGCGAGCAAGACCCAGAAAAGTTGTGCCAAAGACCTCGCCTCTCGCAACCCCGAGTTTCGAGCGAGCGCGCGAAACTTCGAACCTTGAGTTAAACTATCCGCCTTGGATTCTCACGCGAAGAGGTCGAGAATCGGCGGCGAAGTCAGGTCTTTTACTCTATGCCGAGAGAGAATCGAAGAGATGCCTTCCTCAGAAAGTAACGACCGCCGATGAGTAAAGCCGCAGGACGGGCTCTCGACGCTATCCTCAACCGTCTCAGTGAAGCGCTACGCACGGTCGAAGATGCGCTCCGGTTTGAAGCCTCAGAGACCGTCGAGCTGGCGGAGCTCAAGCGCCTTCGCCGATCGGTCCAGGAGCTCCGCACAAGTCTCGACAAACGAGTCGGCCCGCTCTACCGCTTCCGTCAGACTGAATCCGATCCCGGCAATCCACGACGACACGAACGGGGCAAAGAATCGCCGACCCGATCGAGTGCGCTCGATCTTTGCGGAGCGAACCTCGCTCGAGCTCGCGAGAGCTCGAGATCGCTCGAGGAACAACTCCGAAGGTTCGATCCTCAACTCGCCGCGGTGGCCGAGCAGTTGCGCTACGACCTCTACAGCTTCGAACAGCGCACCCTCAGCTGGCTCGATCGTGGCCGTCGACTCGAGCGGGTCCGGCTCTACGTCCTCGTCACGAGCAGTCTCGCCGCGGGACCGATCCTCGACGTCGCTCGGGCCACGCTCGACGGGGGCGCTCAACTGATTCAACTGCGCGAGAAGACACTCCCCAAACGCCAGTTCCTCGAGCTTGCCCAATCGCTACGCGCGCTAACCGACGAATACTCGGTCCCGCTGATCGTGAACGACCAGATCGACATCGCCGAGCTCGCCGGGGCCGACGGGGTCCACCAAGGGCAGGAGGATCTCACCCCCAACCAGGTGCGCCAGATCCTCGGTCCGCGCGGTCTGGTCGGCATTTCGACTCACTCGGTCGAGCAAGCGCGCCAGGCCGAGAGTGACGGAGCCGACTATATCGGCGTCGGCCCGATCTTCGAAACTCCGACAAAAGAGCACCGCCGTGCCGTCGGTCTCGATTACATTCGAGCGGCCTCTCAAGCCGCCCGCCTCCCCGGTTTTGCGATCGGGCAAGTCAATCGCGAGACGCTCGAAGCGGTGATCGCGGCCGGAGCTCGCCGGGTCGCCGTCTGTACAGGAATAATCGCTGCCCGCGATGTGGAGAAGACGACGCGATGGTTTCGAACTCGGATCGATCAGGTGGACGAGTCCTGAACCTCCGGCGGGTCCTCATCTCGGGGCTCGTCCTACCGCTTCTTATCTTTGGCGTCGCCTACCTACTCACGCGACCGCGACTCGATCTCCCCCCTCCCGAAGTCGCCGGACCGCGCGAACTCGCGCGGCTTCCCTCCTATGTGCTGAGCGCCACTCCGCATGAACGCCGCACGTCGGCTCGAGCTATTCGGCGTCGGCTGCTCGATCGCGAGTCGGCCGAAGTCGGTATCAAGTTTGGCCGCCACCAGAGTCTCGAACCGAGGCGTTGGCTCGCAGGTTGGGGATTTGACCATCTCATTCCTGCGCTCGAGCAGCGGGTCGATCGCAACCTCGAACCCGCAGAGGCGAGCGATCTCTTGCGCGGTCTCGCCTCGACTTACCCCGAGCTTCTCAAGCGCCGGCCCTGGCGTCTTCGCGAGTTCCTGGACGG
>CAYZYD010000020.1:0-15458 GCA_964482505.1 uncultured Planctomycetia bacterium
AGCGGAAGTACTCTCAGCGTTGCGGGTGATGTGACCACAGTCTCAACTCGCTTTGATATGAACGCGCAGCTTTCGGTAGGCGGGGATCTGGGCACTCTGACCGCTGGCGACGACATTCAAGGTCAGATCAACGTGAGCGGATCGGCTACCCAGATCAGCGCGAGCGATGTCGTGACGAGGAGCGTAACGATCGGTGGCGATCTCGGGACCTTCTCCGCGGGCAGCACCGTCTCGGGCGCGATTTCGGTTGGAGGCGACCTCGACAGCTTTAGTTCGGGGACTCTGAACGCCCCTGTCGACGTGCCGGGTAATCTCGGATCGCTTACGGCTGGCGCTGCTTCAGGGGCGATCACGGTGGGTGGGGACTCAGGCGCCGTCCATTTCCGCGGTGACGTTACCTCGGTCATCGTCGTCGGCGGTGAGGTAGAGTCCTTGCGAGCTCGAGAGTTTAAGGGCAATTCGTCGATCGCGGTCGGGGGTGATCTCGGTCCGGTCACGACGACTTTCGATATGAACGCGGACCTTCAGGTGGGTGGATCGCTCGAATCGATTACCGCTGGTGACGATCTACGCGCCGATCTCCTCGTCTCGGGAACCGTCGGTCCAATTTCCGTGAACGATGTGGCTTCGGGTATTTGGACTCTCGGTGCCGACGTCGACAGTATCGCGACCGGCAGCAACTCGGCGATTATGCTGATCGAAGGGGATCTCGGGGCGAGCTCGACCGGCGATCTCTCAGGGTCGCTCACGGTACGTGGGGATCTGACCTCACTCGACGCCGGCGCTGCCACGGGGCCGATCACCGTGGTCGGCAATTCGGGTGAACTCGATTTTCGTGGGGACGTCAATACCGCGATTTCCGTCGGTGGAGATCTCGCTGCCCTCGAGGGGCGCGAATTCAAGGGGAATTCGACCGTCGATGTCGGAGGCGATCTCGGTGCGGTATCCGCGAGATTTGACATGAACGCTGACATCACCGTCGGGGGCGATCTCACAAGTATTACGGCCGGTGACGACATCGTCGCCGACATCACCGTTCCCGGGAGTATTCAGAGTATCGTCGCAAACGATGTTCTCACGGTGGGACTCTCGGTCGGCGGGGACCTCGGTACGCTGCAAACCGGCGGGCCGATGAATGGCACCTACGACATCGACGGCGATTTGACGACCTTGCAGGCGGGTCAGCTCTACGGATCGCTCGAGCTCGACGGAAGCTTATCGTCCTTGAGAGCCGGGGCCGCCAATGGCTCGCTTTCGGTCGGAGGCGACTCAGGCGACATGATCTTTACGGGGCGTGTCGAAAGCACGATCTCGGTGAGCGGGAGCCTTTCGCGACTCGAAGGTCGAGAGTTCGTGCGGGGCACGATCGACGTCGGCGGCAATCTCGGGCCGGTCACCACGAGATTCGATATGAATAGCCAGCTCACTGTAACCGGAGACCTCACCTCGGTGACTGCGGGCGACGACATCCGTGGTCGCATCACGGTTGGAGGCAGTGTCGGATCGATCACGGCCAACGACGAGATCAGTCAGAGAATATCGGTCGGGCGAGATCTCGACTCGCTATCGGCGGGCAATCTCAAGTCGGTGGTCACCGCCGACGGTATTCGCGGCAGTCTGACGCTACGCGATGGTGGTTTTACGCACACAGATACCTACGACGAAACGCATCGGATCTCGTTCAATGGGAACAACCGCAACCTCTCCGTCACCTTGAACAACTTCCCGCCCGAACTTCTCCCCGACGTCGCGACGCTCGACGAAGACGGAACGGTCGCGATCAACGTTCTCGCCAACGATGTCGATTACGACGCCGACACCCTCACGGTCTCAGAATTTACTCAGCCCGAGCACGGGACCGTGACCCAAACTTCGAACGGTAACTTTGAGTACGTGCCCGAAGCCGACTTTAACGGAGCCGATACCTTTACCTATACGGTGACCGATGGCGAAGGACATACCGAGACGGCGACCGTGACGCTCACGGTCAACCCAGTTAACGACGGTCCCACTCTCAATGCGACGATCTCCGATCCAGTTGATCTCGAGAACGGTCTGGTGAGCGAAGGCCTTGTCCTCAACTTGAACTTCGACAACACCAACGATCTCGACCACGACAGCTCTGGCTCCTCAAACCACGGAAGCACTCAAGGCACCCTCGGATCAGGATCAGGGGTCGAAGGGGGGTCGGGAGACTTTGACGGCGACGACGAAATTGAGGTGAGTTCGGATGTCGCGACGATCAACGGCGAAACCGAAGAGCGAACCGTGTCGCTCTGGTTCAAGCCCGACTCGGTCTCCGGACGTCAGGTGCTCTTTGAAGAGGGCGGATCTGCCCGCGGCGTCAATATCTATATCGACGACGGGCAGCTCTACTTCGGGGGTTGGAACATACCGTCAGGCGAAAGCGATTGGTCGGGCACTTATCTCTCGACCGACAATGTCACCGCGGGCGAATGGCACCACGTTGTACTAACTCTCGACGGTACCGACAGCGTTGAAGCGGGGGCCATGAAGGCATACGTCGACGGTCAGCTCGTCGGCGAGGGCGATGGCTCAAAGCTCTGGGAGCACACTAACGGCACCGGGGTGGGCGGGATTAACAGCGAGACTGTGTTCCACGACGGCATCGAGAGAGACCTCGACCATCGCTTCTCCGGTGAGCTCGACGAAGTGCGTGTTTACAACCGAGTGGTGAGCGACGCTGAGATCGGTATCTTGGCCGATCAATCGGTCGCAAGCGAAGGCGAAGTCGTCAGGCTCTCAAGCGGCGCCGCCGACGTCGACGGCGACGATCTCACCTACACCTGGGTGCAGACCTCGGGACCAACGGTTACGTTGAGCGATCCGACCGCAGCCAATCCGAGCTTCACGGTTCCCGACCTCACCGACCATTCGACCGTGACCTTTCAAGTGACGGTCTCCGACGGCGATGCGAGCGCTGTCGACTCGGTCAGCTTGACGCTCGTGAATTCGTTTGCGCCCGATGCCGAGGTTACGGTCTCAGAAGATGCGACCCTGACGACGACCCCGCTCTTTGACGTCGCGAGCAGCAGCAACGATCTCGTCACCAATGGGTCCTTCGAGGCGGACGATCTCGGCGGCCAGAATTGGAATACGTTTGATCAGCTCACGGGTTGGACTCGTTCGGGGACCCCCGAAATCGAGATCCAAGGGGCGACCTTTGAATCTTCGGACGGCGATCAACACGTCGAGCTCGATTCGACTGCCAATACTGGGATGTACCAGGATCTCAATACCGAACCCGGCGAAACACTGACGCTTCGAGTGGACTACTCCCCTCGACCTGGTATGGACGCGGATTCGAACGGTATTCAGGTCTACTGGGATGGTCAACTCGTGGACACCCTCACCGGTAGCGCGAGCGTTCACGACTGGCAGACCTTCGAGTACGAAGTCCTCGCAAGCGACGCCGATCTCACCCGGCTCGAGTTTCGGGCGACGGGAGATTCCGATTCTCGAGGAGGGCTGATCGACAACGTTCAGGTCGTCCAAGAAGTCCCCGCGGTAGAATTCCAGAGTGTGACCCAGGGAAATCACGGAAGCGTTGCCTACAACGGTGACGGCACCTTCACCTACACGCCCCATCCCGACTACAACGGTACCGACGAATTCACCTACACCCTGAGGGATGCCAATGGCTTCTTGAGTACGGGGACTGTCACCGTCGACGTCGAAGCGGTCAACGACGGACCCGAAGCGACCGCAGCGAGCCCCGACCACGACTTTAGTGAAGGTGAAGTCGTGACGTTGACCGGATCGGCCTATCGCGATGTCGACGGGGACGAACTCACCTACACTTGGCGTCAGGTCTCGGGACCCGAGGTGACGCTCTCCGATGCGAGTGCCGCTTCGCCGACGTTCGTCGCGCCCGAAGGACTCGAGGACTATTCGATACGCTTTGAACTTTCGGTCTCGGACGGGACCGAAACAGTGAGCGAGGAGGTTGTCGTTTCGGTCGCCGCCGACAACGACGCCGCGATCGCTCTGGCCGGCAGCGATCAAGTTGTGAACGAAGGCGATACGGTCACTCTGAGTGGTCGCGGGATCGACACCGAGGCTGGTAGTTACAGCAATTACTTCATCTTCGACGCTGCCGAGGTCGACAGCTACGGGGGAAGCAATCAGGACCAGGTGGGCGGAGCGACCGTTCTCGATAATGGCCACTGCCTCAAGCTCGAGGGTAATACCTGGAAGCAGATCGATTTCCCCTACACCGTGACTTCTGACACCGTGATCGAATTTGACATTCGACTCGAAGACGCGGGTGAGATCATCGGGATCGGGTTTGATAACGACGACAAAATTTCGGCGAATCGAACCTTCAAGTTGGGGGGATCCCAGGGCTGGGGCATCCGCGCCTATGAGATTTCGGATCCGCAAGCGGGCGAGTGGGTTCACATTTCGATACCCGTCGGGGAGCACTATACGGGTGACTTCGACGCACTCACCTTCACGGCCGACGACGACGCCGATTCGTCGGCCGAGGTGATCTTCCGGAACCTCCAGGTCCACGAGGGCGTACCGGCGACTGGTGAGGTCGAGCTGACCTACGAATGGGTGCAGACCTCCGGTCCCGCCGTCGTTCTCAGTGACGCGACCGCGGCCGAACCGACCTTCACGGCTCCCTCGGGTCTGACCAATGCTGACGTGACGTTTGAGCTCCGAGTTTCTGACGGGGTCAACGTGTCGACCGACAGCGTCACCGTGACGGTCAATATGGACAACGACGCTCCGAACGCCTTCGCCGACGTGCCCGGGGCTTCGGTGGGCGATTCGGGGCGGTACGAAGTCGCCGAAGGAACGACCGTCCTGATGAGTGGGTCGAATTCGAGCGATAGCGACTCGCCCGACCTGACCTACGAATGGGTGCAGACGGGCGGGCCGACGGTCAAGCTTCTCAACGAGACGAGTGCAACCGCCTCTTTTGTCGCTCCCGAGTACGTCACAAACACCGACGTCACCTTTGAGCTCAGAGTTTCCGACGGCAATACGACGAGCGTCGACACGCTCGAGTTTCGGGTGAACGCCGACAACGACGCTCCGACCGGCGAGGCGGGTCTCGATCAAGTGGTGGAGGAGGGCGATCTCGTTACGCTCAACGGTTCCGCGGCCGACCCCGAGGGCAGACCGCTCTCCTACGAGTGGGTGCAAACCGGCGGTCCGACTGTGATCCTGAGCGACGCGCGTTCGCTCTCGCCGAGTTTTACCGCCCCCGAGGGAGTCGTGAACACCGAGATTCGCTTCGAGCTGCGCGTTTCCGACGGCGACACGGTGAGCTCGGACGAAGTCAAGATCCATGTGAACGCCGACAACGACGCCCCCACCGCGGACGCGGGGACCGACCAATTTGGGGTGGAAGGCGACCGGGTGGTGCTCGCCGCGCAAGCGAGTGATATCGAGCAGCAGGGTCTCACTTACGAGTGGGTGCAGACGTCCGGGCCCGCGGTCGAGCTGGTGCATGCCGACACGGCCAATCCCGAGTTCGTGATCCCCGAAGGACGCAACGATGAAGTGATCACCTTTGAATTGCGTGTCTCTGACGGCGAGAACATTAGTATCGATAGGGTCGACATCTACGTTGAGGGCGAGAACGACGCGCCGGTCGCGATCGCGGGTGACGATCTCCGAGTCGAGTACCAAGATCTGGTAACTCTCAATGGCTCCGCCAGTGACGTCGACGACACGGACCTGAGCTATGAATGGGTTCAAGTCGAGGGGCCCCCAGTCGAGCTGCTCAACAGCTCAGAGCGCACCGCCTCGTTTGAGGCTCCCGCCTTCGTCGACGGGGAGACGCTCCGGTTTGAGCTCCGCGTGCACGACGGTGACCTGGTCAGCACCGATACGGTGGAGGTCTTCGTCGAAGCGAGTAATGCGCCAACGGTCGAAGCTCCGGGTACGCTTCAAGCTCAGGTGGGCGACGTGGTACCGCTGACCGTTCGCGCGCAGGATCTCGACGGTGATCAGGTCTTCTACAGCTGGAAGCAGGTCGAAGGACCGAATGTCTTGCTTGCGGGGCACGACACCTCCCAACCCGTTCTCCGAGTACCCGACGGCGCCGAAGGCCAAACGCTCGTCTTCGAAGTTCAGGTCACCGACGGGACCTTCACGGAGACGGTTCAGATCGTGGTTCAAGTTGACGGGGAGCCCGAAGTCGCAGCGCCTGAACCGGCTGGAAATACTGTCGACGCCGCGCTTGAAGCGGATGTCGATCCGAGCCTGCTCGACGTTCTTTCCGAACTCAACGAAGAAGAGACCGTTTCGGTGATCGACACCACGGTCTCGAGCGAGGGGCTCGACCAGACCGAGTTCGTCGACCCCGACCGGACGGCGGAGGTCGCGCAATCTTCGGTGCCGATCGAATTCAGCCCTGGAGTCGCCGATTCGCTCGGGCTCGAAGACCTGACGTTCGATCAAGTCTTTGTCGAAGCCGAAACTTACACGCTCGGGGAAGTTGCTTCCGAACCGCTTGAGCAAACCGAAGGCGTCGAGGAGCGGGAGCTCGAAGCTCTGGCCCAAGTCGAATCTCATGCGCAAGGCTCTGAAGATTCTCAGGTCGCCTGGCTCTGGAGTCTTTTGCGTCTCTCGGGCCGAGAACGTGAGGAGCAGGCTTAGATCACAGTATTTATGAGCCCGCTAAGACGCCGTTGATGGTGGCATTCGAACGGGGGATCTTCGACGACTACACAGGTCGGGGGTACGCGTCGACGCTTCACTCGGTTCATCAATAACTGGGGCTTAGCAACCTCGGGTTCGGCGGCCTCGCTGGAGTTGGTGTCTTTAAAAGGGGAAGTTCTAGGTGTTTAAGCGAAGACGACAAAGACCTCAGCGCCGTACTGACGAGCAGCGTCGGCCGCTCGAGATCGAACCGCTCGAACCGAGAATCCTGCTCTCGGGGACTTGGCTCGACGCTGAGGGAGATTGCCTCGCCGAGGCGACTGAGGCTGCGGACAGCTTTCAGGGGACTTCATCCGCTGACCTTGCGAATGGACTCGGCGGCGATGATCTTCTCGTGGGCGAGGCCGGTGACGATACCCTCTCGGGTGGCCAAGGGGACGATCGTCTCGACGGCGGAGCCGGAGACGATCTTCTCGACGGTGGGGCTGGGCAAGATATCGCTGACTACTCGGGCGCCACGGGTGCTGTCAGCGTCGACTTGACGCGGGCGGGAGCTCAAGAGACCGGCGGCGCCGGTCTGGATACCTTGAGCGAGATCGAAGGTGTTTGGGGAAGCGACCATTCAGACACCTTCCTCTTCGAAAATCCCGAAGCGGGAGCGACCTACACGGTTGACGGTCGGAGCGGAAGTGCCGACTCGATTGACCTTTCGTCGTTTGCGTCAACTTCGGTCACGTTTGGAGAGGGATCGCTGACGGTCGCCCTCGGCGATCAGGATTCCTTTACGATTGAGTACGAAAACATCGAACGGCTCTCGTTCGCCGATATCGAAGCGACCGTTCTCACCGGTGATCTCAACCATGCAAAGTTCTCGGGCGACAACCTCTTTGTCGATGGAGACCAGGCCTTTCGAGTCCAAATCGAAGGGGCCGGTTCGGCCGACTTAGACTACCAACGCGATAGTGATACGCTCACGATCCGCGATGTCGACGGAACGGGTCGCAGCTCACATCTCGTCATCGAAGATCTGAGCGGCAGCGACTTGCGCGTCGATTCGATATCGGTGGATCGCCATCTCGGTTCGCTCGAATCCAATGTCGATATCGAAACTCTCAATATCCAGCACAACCGAGACGTCTCGACGATTCGCGTCGCGGGCGGAAGTGGGATGATTGGAGCACTCAACTACACCGGTGGAAACGTCTGGACGGATGCGATCACGATCCACGCCAACATCGGCACTCTCACCGCCCAAGAGTTTGGGACCGATGTCACGATCACCGGCGATGTGGGTGAAATCGACATCGTCGACGATATCACAAACGACGGGACCCTGACGATTACGGGGCAGGTGACGACGCTGACGGTGGGCGACGCGATCTGGAACCAGGCCGACCTCGTCATCGGTGGCGATGTCGGTGAACTCTCGATCGGTGGCAACGTGGATACGGGATCGACGTTGTCGCTTGGCGGCAATCTCAATTCACTCGAAGCCCGGGATCTTCGTGGCGACACGACCATCGCGGGCGAAGTGGGGAGTGTGACCCTAAACGATGATTTGACCAACGGGGCGACTCTCGATATCGGCGGCAACGTCTCGACGATATCGATCGCGGAGCACATCCGAGAGGATGCTCAGATTATCGCCCGAGGATCGGTGGGGAGTCTCGTCCTTGGGCTCGATATCCAGTCGGGTTGCTCGGTGTCGATTGCCGGAGACCTCGGTGCTCTCGAGGCGAGAACCGTGGCGGGACCCGTCACCATCGCCGGAGATCTCGACTCGATTCGCACGGACTCGGTGACGAGTACGATTCATGCGAGCGCCGCCGTAGGTGACTTTGAAATCCGGGACGGCAGTCACCACTATCAGGAGCACTTCGACCGAGCCCGCGAGATCGTCTACGACGGCAGTGAGCTCACGACAATCAATACGAGCCCTATTGCTCACGCCGGTGACGATATCGTCGTCGAGGAGGGCGCTCTTGTCGCCCTCGACGCAAGTGGCACCGTTGACGCCGAAGCCGACAGCTTGGTCTATTCGTGGAGGCAGGTTTCCGGGCCGGCGGTTTCGCTCGGTCATGATAGTAGTGTTAACCCCACCTTTACCGCGCCCGAGGGTCTGACCGAGTCTACGCTGATCTTTGAGGTCACAGTGTCCGATGGAGATCTGACGACCACCGACACCGTGACGGTCACGATCGAGGCGGATAACGATGCGCCCACGGTTGAGGCCGGCGACGGTCAGACCGTGGCCGAAGGGGATCGCGTCACCCTCGCGGGGTCGGCGGTCGACCCCGAAGATCAGAGCTTGAGTTACTCCTGGGTGCAGACGGGGGGACCTCCGGTTGCGCTTTCGAGTGCGAACTCGGCGAGCCCGACTTTCACCGCTCCCCAAGCCGCGGGCGACTACGAGCTCACCTTTGAGTTGCACGTCTCCGACGGTGATCAAACTTCGGTCGACACCGTGACCATCGCCGTAACTGCAGAGAACGATGCACCGGTCTTCTCACTTGAAGATGGACTCGTGCACCACTGGAAGTTCGACGAAGGGAGCGGGTCGCAATCAGAAGATAGTACGGGCCGTACTCAACTCACGCTGGCGGGGGACGCGGCCTGGGTCGAATCGCCGGTCGGCGGTGGGATTCAGCTCGACGGTATCGATGACTACATCGCGACCGGTGAAGACCTGACCTCGACGCTCGGCGGAACCTCCACTCTATCGGGTTGGATTCAAACGACCGATGTCGGCGAAAACAAAGTCTGGCGGCGGCCGGCGATCATCGGTTCGGAACAGAGCGGGGGGTCCAACGACATTCGTTGGGGGGCGATCGATCCTAGTGGTCGTATCGGGATATCCGCGGGAAACAACGCCGGGGCGGTCAGTTCGACCGCGGTCAACGATGGAGAGTGGCACCACATCGCCCTGACGCGTGATGCGGCGACGGGGGAAGTGATGGTCTACGTCGACGGTGTCCTTGAAGATACTTATGTCGGCGCCAAAGGAACCAAGGCCCTGCCCGACGCTCGCATCGGGATGACCTACGATTACAACGGGAATGACCACCGCTACCTCGAAGCCGCTCTCGACGATCTCCGCGTTTACGATCGCGTGCTGACCGCCGAGCAAATCGCCGAACTTGCGAGTCCTCAGCCGACCGAAGTCGAAGAAGGGGATCTTTACACGCTTGAGATGCCCGCGACCGACTCAGATTCGAGCGACCTGTCATACCGCTGGATGCAAACGGGTGGTCCTCTGGTCTCCTTGAGCGATGCGAGTGCCTCGACGCCGACCTTTGTCGCGCCCGATTTGATGGCCAATACGGAGCTCACCTTTGCGGTCGAAGTCTCGGACGGAACCAACGTCGTCACGGAAACCGTCACGATCTTGGTGAGTGCCGACGATGACGCGCCCACGGCGGCCGCGGGGGCCGATCAGGGCGTCGACGAAGGGGAGCTCGTCACTCTCGACGCGAGCGCATCGTCGGATCCAGAGTCCCAAGGTCTCGAGTATCGGTGGACTCAAGTAGGGGGCGCCGCCGTGATCTTGTCGGATACTTCGAGTAGCACGCCGACCTTTACCGCCCCCGAAGGTCTCGCAAACAGCGAGCTCAGCTTCCAAGTCGAAGTCTCAGATGGCCTTCACACCTCGGTCGACACGGTGACGATCACGGTGGCGGCCGACAACGATGCGCCGATTTCCGAGGCCGGGCTATCTCAGCTGGTCGACGAAGGGGAACTCGTCACTCTCGACGCTTCGGGCTCGTGGGATCCTGAGGGGGGTGCCCTGACGCAGCGCTGGACGCAAGTCTCGGGGCCGACCGTGGTGCTCTCGGATCCGACCTCGATCCAACCGAGCTTTGTCGCGCCCGAAGGGCTGGCCAACAGCGATCTCGTATTCGCGCTTAAAGTGTCAGACGGCGAGAGTAGTTCGGTCGACACCGTGACCGTCACCGTGAATGCCGACAACGATGCGCCGTCCGCTTCGGCCGGAGAGCCGCAGCTTGTGGAGTATCGAGACCGCGTGATGCTCGTCGGGCAGGCGAGTGATCCCGAAGGTCGTGATCTGACCTACGAGTGGGTTCAAGTTTCAGGCCCCGCGGTCGAGCTCGAGGAGGCGTCAACGCTCGAGGCGTCGTTCGTGGCCCCGAGCTTCGCCACCGACGAGACATTGCAATTTGAATTGCGGGTGACCGATGGCGAAATGACGAGCGTCGATACGACCACCGTCTTGGTCCAGGCGAGCGAGGCGCCGGTCGTCGTCACGCCCGGGACGATCTTCGCCGGGGCCGGTGAGACCCTCCCGCTCGTACTCGAAGTTTCGGACCCTGATAGCGATCAACTCACCTACACCTGGCGCCAGCTCCAAGGACCGCTCGTCACTCTCTCAGGCGATGACCCCTCCCAGCCGATGCTGCGCGTCCCCGACAACGCGTCGGGCGAGACGCTCGTTTTTGAAGTGACGGTTTCAGACGGGACGCAGAGTCAAACGGTCCAAGTGGTCGTCAGTGTCGGACCGTTGCGTCCGCCCGAAGAGCTGGCGGGGCTCCTCGAGATTTCAGCCGAGCACGACCCTGGACTCGCGAGCGCCTTCCGCGCGCTTGCGGCGACCCAATCGGGTGAAGGAGCCCAACTATCCGGCTCGGAACCGTTACCGGATTCCGCTGCGACGATCTCAAACCGCGAACCGGTCGGAGAAGATCCCACTCACTTTGTTCCGGAAGAGATCCCCGCGCTCGAGTACGCAAGCGGGGGATTCGAAGATGTCTTTGAAGAATCGGGTACGTTTATCTTGAGTCAGCAGGAGCTCGACTCGACCACGCCGGTTGAGCTCTCCTCGTTTGAGGCGCTCGACTCAGGCCGCGAATCGATGGGCTTGAGCGACGAAGCGCACGTCGCGTGGCTCTGGGGGCTCTTGCGGATGTCCGGACGCGAACGAGATAACGAGTAACCATGACTCCGCCCGACGATTCATCCAGAAAGCCGAAGCGTCCAAAGCTCGGGATCGAATCGCTCGAGCCGAGAGTGCTCCTCTCGGGAACCTGGCTCGACGCCGACGGCGATGCGATTCCGGGTGCGACTGCCGACGCGGATACATTTCAAGGAACTTCCTCGGACGATCTCGCGAGTGGGCTCGGTGGGGACGACCATCTCATCGGTGAAGGGGGCGACGACACGCTTTCGGGGGGCGCCGGAGCGGACCTACTCGAAGGCGGGCTCGGTGACGATTTTCTCGACGGCGGGTCTGGATTGGACACGGCCGACTACTCAAACGCGCCGTCGGCGGTCAATATCGATTTGACACTCGCGACCGCGCAGGACACCGGCGGTGCGGGTCAAGACACCATCCAGAACATCGAAGCTGTCACCGGAAGTAGTTTTTCCGATACGTTTTCGTTTTCGAACCCAAGCGCAGATAGTACCTACACTGTGGCCGGCGGAGGGGGCGAAAACTCCATCGATCTGGCCAATTACTCATCGACCGCCGCGACGTTCGGCGACGGAGTGGTCACGATCGACCTCGGTTCGGGCGATTCATTCACGATCAACTTCAGCGATATCGATTCGATCAGCTTCTCAGACGTCGACGCCACCGTCCTAACCGGCGACCTTTCGAGCGAGACAATCAGTTCGGAGCAGATCTTCATCGATGAGGGTCAAGCCTTCCGCATCGGCGTCAGTGGGGGCGGTTCCGTGACCGTCGACTATGCGGTAACGACTGACACTCTGACCCTGACCGATAGCTCGAGCACAACGAGTAGCAGTACTCTAGAAATTCAGGACCTCACCGGTAGTGACCTCGTGCTCGATTCGATCACCATCGACACCGATCTCGGGACGATCAACTCAAATGTCGATATCGGCACGCTCAATGTACCCTACGACGTCGACGTCAATACGATCACAGTCGGCGGCGGTAGCGGGACGTTGAGCAACCTCAACTACACGGGCGGCAACTTCGAAGTCGCGACCGATCCGGTGACGATCAACGCAAACCTCGGGAGCTTGACTGCCTATCAGTTCAGTACCGATCTCACGGTCAATGGAGACGCGGCTGCGATAACCCTAGCCGACGACCTACGCGGAACCGCAGTGGTGACGGTGAATGGTGATCTCGCATCTCTCGATATCGGCAACGATCTTCAGGACAGCGCACGGGTGGTGGTCACCGGGGACCTCACCACACTCAATATCGCCGACAATTTCCGGCACACGGCTTCCCTCGAAGTGGGGGGTAACCTTGGCACGCTCTCGGTCGATGGCAAAATCGAAAGCGGTGGATCGATATCAATCACCGGCAATGTGACGAGCATCGCGTTTACAGGTGATATCAGTTCAGGGGCGACACTTTCGGTCGGGGGCAATCTCAATTCGCTCACCATGTTTGATCTTAGGGGATCGGTTTCTGTTGGCGGCGACGCGGGTACGATCACCGTGAATGACGATGTTCACAGCACCGCTAGTTTTCAAGTCGACGGTGATACCGGTCTCTTTGAGGTGATCGACAACATCAATGGGCCGACACTGACCTTCGGAGGAGATGTCACGAGCCTCGAAGTCGGTGACGTGATCCAGAGCAGCGCCAACATCACTTTCGGTGGCAACTTGGGATCGATCAATGTCGATTCACTCGAAACCGATTTGACGATTCCGGGTGATCTCGATTCGGTGACCACGACGACTATGACCGGCTCGGTGACGGCTTCGGCAGTGGTCGGGAATATCTCGATCACTAACGGAAGCGATGTCCACAATGAGAGCTACGCAGTAGCCCACGAAGTTTCGTACGACGGAGCGGATCTCGCCGTTCTGAACTCGGCCCCGGTGGCGTCGGCGGGGAACGATCAAACGGTGGACGAAGGGGCGCTGGTCACGCTCGACGCGACCGCGACGACCGACGCCGAGGGCGATTCGATCACCTACACTTGGACGCAGACCTCAGGGCCGACCGTGACGCTTTCTGACTCGAGTAGCGCCACTCCGACCTTCACGGCTCCTGAAGATGTCAGCAACTACACGCTCACCTTCCAAGTGACGACCTCTGACGGCACCTTGAGTTCGACCGATACGGTGACTGTCACCATCAATGCGGACGACGACGTCCCGCTCGTCGACGCCGGGCTCGATCAGACGGTGGCCGAAGGCGACGTCGTCACGCTCGAGGGCTCTCACGCAGATTCGACGACCACGATTACCTTTGACAACGCGTTGATTCATACTTATGCGACCACGCAGACCCAAGACCAAGTGGGGGGCGCGACGGTACTCGACGACGGTTACACCGTTAAGCTCGAGGGGAATACCTGGAAGAGCATGGGAATTACGACGACGATCACCCCGACTTCGGTGATCGAGTTTGATCTCTATCTTGCGAACCCAGGTGAGTTCATCGGAATTGGTTTCGACACCGATACGGTTAATACACATTCGAATATCTTTTCGGTCGGAGGAACTCAAGATGTAGCGATCCACGGTATGAATATGGACTATCATATCTCGACCACGGGCGAGTGGGTCCACGTGACCATTCCGGTTGGTACTCACTATACGGGGACCTTCTCGGAGTTGATGCTGATCGCCGACGAAGACGTCGCGGCAAGTGCCGAAGTCTACTTTCGTAACCTCCAAATCTACGACGGCAGCCCCGCAGCAGGCGAATCCGACACCATCACGTATGAGTGGGTCCAAACCGCGGGGCCGACAGTGGTGCTCGACGATACATCGGCGGCAAGCCCGAGTTTTACGGCTCCCGAGCTCCTCTCCGATACCGATCTGACCTTCGAGCTCCGCGTCTCCGACGGCTCGACCACCGTGATCGATTCGGTGACCGTCACCGTGACCGCCGACAATGATGCTCCGACCGCGGCCGCGGGTCCCGATCAAACGGTGGACGAAGGGGACGCCGTCACCCTCGACGCCTCGAGTTCGGTCGATGTCGAAGGCGAAGCATTAACCTATAGCTGGACCCAAACCGGCGGGACGTCGGTGTCGCTCTCGGACTCGAGTAGCGCGAGCCCTACCTTCGTCGCACCCGAAGCGCTCGTAAACTCGACTTTGACCTTTGAAGTGACGGTCTCAGACGGAGTGAATCCCGTCACCGATACGATCGCCGTTACGGTCAATGCAGATAACGATGCTCCGAGTGCCGACGCTGGCACACCGCTGACCGTGTCCGAGGGTGACGCGGTTATCCTCGACGCCTCCAGTTCGACCGATCCCGAGGGAGAGGGGCTTACCTATAGCTGGACTCAAGTCAGCGGACCGAGCCTCGCGCTCTCGGGAGCCTCGACGGCGAGCCCGAGCTTTAACGCACCCGAAGGTCTCACCAATACCCAGGCGATCTTCGAGGTGGCGGTTTCCGACGGAACCAATGTCTCGACGGATACAGTAACCGTCACGATCAACGCCGACGACGACGCCCCCACGGCCGAAGCGGGGAACCCACAAACGGTCGATGAAGGCGATATTGTGACGCTCGACGCGTCGGCGTCGACCGATCCCGAAGCCCAGGGGTTGACTTACAGCTGGACTCAACTTTCGGGACCGAGTGTTTTGCTCGCCGCAGATAACACAGCATCGCCGAGCTTCACGGCCCCCGAAGGAGTTTCAAATACCCAGGTCATCTTCGAGGTCTCCGTCTCGGACGGGACTCACACCTCGACCGATACGGTGACGGTAACGATCAACGCCGATAACGACGCACCGACCGCAGAGGCCGGCCCCACGCAGACGGTCGACGAAGGCGACCTCGTAACTCTCGACGGGACGGCCTCGAGTGATCCCGAAAACTTCGGCCTCACCTATACCTGGACCCAAGTTGC
>CAYZYD010000021.1:0-15278 GCA_964482505.1 uncultured Planctomycetia bacterium
GAACTCAAACCGTTGAGTTCGAGTGAACTCGCGACTCTTGTCACCCTCGGCGATGTCGCGAGCCGCATCGCAGGTCAAGTCGACAGTGAGTTGGCCGAACCCGGAGCCGTCGAAGCCGAGATGACGACTATCGAAGAGACCGAGTCGCGCGCAAACGAGCCGCGCCCGCCCGCGGCCCCGGTCCAGGCGTGGCGACTTTGCTGGAGCACCGAGCCGAGAACTCAAGATCCGGTTCCGCTCGCGAGCCCCGCACTTGTGATCGGGCCCGATCCACTCGCGCAAGAGATCGCGAGTTCGCTCGCAGAGCGAGGCTTGTCGACCACCGTCAAGAGTTATCACGAAGCCAACCGGGACCGGATCGATGGAATCCGCGCCCTCTGGCTACTCAACGATTCCAATGCCGCCGAACTTCCCGAGCTCGCCCTCAAGGTTGTCCAAGAGTATCTCCCCAAACTCGAACAACTCTTCGCTGTCACCCAGCTCGGCGGCCGGTTTGGTGTCGCTGGGGACGATCACGAGCCCCCTGAGGATCCCCGCTCGGCTGCCCTCGCAGGTATCGCCAAGACGGCGAGACACGAGTCGGACTGTCGAGTTCGAATCTTTGACGCCTCTCCGGTTGCCTTCGGAGCCGCAGCCGCCGCGTTTGCCACTCGAGTAACCGCTGAGGCCGCGAGCGACGGACCTCTCGAAGTGGGCTTGGTCGACGGTGAGACGGGCTGCCTCAAGCTCGATCGCTACCTTGTCGAGAGGACGTCAACCGGGGTGCTGTCTGAGCGAGGCGCCCCGGTCTTGGTTACGGGCGGTGGTCGAGGGGTGACCGCCGATTGCGTTTACGAAGTTGCCAGAAGAGGCCAGCCCCATCTCGTCGTCGTCGGTCGAACCGAACTCGACCACGGAATCGAGCCCGAACTCGTCGCCCGAAGTGAACCCGAACTCAAGCGCGAACTCGCGCGCCGGCTCGGTCCCAAGGTGGGACCTCGAGATATCGAGCGCGAATACCGGCGCGTCCGAGCCAACCTCGACATTCAACAAAACCTCGCCCGGCTCGAAGAGACCGGCGCGACGGTTGAGTACCACGCAGTCTCAGCAACGGACCGGGAGGGGCTTACGAAACTGCTCGAGAAGGTGAGAGCCGAGCGCGGGCCGATCGCGGGTCTTATCCACGGAGCCGGTATCATCGAAGACCGGCTCATCGCGGAGAAGAGCCCCGGTGAGTTCCGGCGAGTCTACGCAACCAAAGTCGACAGTCTGAACATCCTCCGCGAGCTGCTGCGTTCGGATCCGCTCGAATTCCTCGCCCTCTTCTCGTCGTCGACAGCGCGCTGGGGCCGCAAGGGTCAGGTCGACTACGCGGCTGCGAACGAAGTGCTCAACAAGTGGGCCCAGCTCGAACGCAGCGAGCGGCCGGGCTGCCGAGTTGTCTCGTTCAATTGGGGACCGTGGCGCGGCGGGATGGTCGACGCTAGCTTAGCCAGCCTCTTTGCGGCGGAAGGAGTGGGACTGATCGAACTCGAAGCCGGGGCTGCCTTCTTCGCCGACGTCTTGAGTAGCGAGACCCCTCCCTCTGATGTCGTTGTGCTCGGGCCGACTCCCGAACTCGAAACCCGAGTCACACAACGACCGACCTCTCGAAGCGCAAGCGCGCGTCGCTCCTTTGAAGCAGACCTCGACCGAGATTCGATTCCGAGTCTCGCGAGCCACCGAATCGAGGATCGCGACGTCTTCCCGTTTGCCTTCGGTCTCGAGTGGATGGTGCACGGAACTCTCCTCGTCTGCCCCGGAGAGAAGGTTCGCGGGATCGAGTCCGCGCGAGTTCTCGGAGGGATTCGAATCGAAGATCGAGCCGTCCTCAATGCTCGCGTCTTCGTCGAGGACGGGTCGACACCGAGCGGGCGGCGCGCGTTCCTCGAAAGCGATCGAGGTCCCGGATTCGAAGCCTTGATCGATCTCGGAAACCCCGTCGACCAGATGAAACCGTCCTCACCGGACGAACTCCGAGAACTCGAGGAATCGGCCCACCGAGCCATCACCTCGCCCTACGCTCAGCTCTTCCACGGGCCGGAGTTTCAGGTGCTCTCAAACCTCCGTCTGTCGGAACGCGGGCTAGTCGGGGAAGTCGATCTCTCCCAACCGCCGACGCGCTTTTTCCGCGCGCCGTTTCGAAGCCGCTGGCTGATCCAACCCATCGCACTCGACGCGATTTGGCAGGCGCTTATCGTCTGGGGTCGTGAGCAGCGCCATCAGTTTTCACTGCCTTCGCAGATAAATCGCTTCGAATGGAGCCAGGAATTTCTGCGAGCCGAGTCGCTTGAATTTGCGATCTGGGTCGACTCGAGTTCGAGATTTCAAAACCGGGCTCGCGCGCTCTTTCACCGGCAGGGAGAGGTTGTCGCTTCTATCGCCGAGATCGATATGACGCTCGTGTCGGCTTCGGTCGGCCGCGAAGAGACGTCAGAGACACTCTGAAGCGGGCATTTAGCGCTACGACCGCAGCGAATAGAGGACGAAGAGAAAGCAGATAATTGCGAGGATATTGGCGAAGAAGAGCCAGGTTCGAAGGCTTCTCAGCTCGAGCAAAATGCTGAGCCGCGCGAGCCACTGCTCGAGAGTGTTCCCGCTCGCCGCCGAATCCCCGGCTGACTCGGCGGACGCCTCGAACGAACTCTTCGATACCGTCCCCCCGCGCTCCTCGAACGCCCCCGCTCGGTAGAGCATCCGCGCTTTCTCCACCTGGGCCGGCGACGGCCTGCGATCGACCATCTGCGGCGTGACGCCGTCACCCTCGGGGTCGGCGAGATCAAACTCATGTCCCCCGAGGATTCGACGAATCGCGAGCGCGAGGGCGCCCGCGTCTTGGTAGCGCTCCTCGGGTTGTCGCATCGTGCAGCGCTTCACGAGTTCGACATACTCGTCGGGGAAGGGGCCGGCGATCGCGTTGAGGTCGAGGTAGGGACGCGAGTGCACTTCGCGAAGCATCGCGGCTTGGGCCTTCTGACGCAGTGGGGACTTCTTGGTTATGAGGTAGTAGAGCGTCGTGCCAAGCGAATAGACGTCCCCGGGAGGACCGACCTCCTTAAAGTCGATCCACTGCTCGGGCGGCATAAAGGGTGGGGTGCCGACCCGAGCGCCGGCGACCGTCAGCTCTTCGTCGGAATGGAGTGCTTTGGCGAGACCGAGGTCGGCGACTTTCACGTCACCGTCGGCGGAGATCAAAATGTTGGCGGGCTTGAGATCGCGGTGGATGATGCCCTGCCGGTGAGCCGCCGCCATCGCGTCGGCACAACGCAACACAATCGTCAGCGCCTCTTCCGGTTTGAAGCGCCGCTTTCGCGAAAGTCGAGCACTCGCGGTCTCCCCGAGTACTAGCTCGAGAATCTGATAGTAGATTCCCTCAAATTCGAAGACATCGTAGGCCCGCACGAGGTTCGAGTGGTTGACGCGCGCTGCGAGTTGCGCTTCTCGAGTAAAGCGTTCGACCCACCGCTCGCCCTCGCCACGCTCGGCGCGCAGACATTTGACCGCCACATCGATATCGAGCTTGAGATGCCGCGCCGCGTAGACAACTCCCATCCCGCCCCGGCCGAGAGTCCCGTAGAGGAGACAGGGAGGTAGGATCTTGAAGCCCTCGATCGTCCGAAGATCTTCGAGCAGCGGATCCTCACTCACTTCGGGAAGCGGCTTTTCCTTGGACAAACGGGCCTCGGTTCTCAAGGATGCAAAGATAAGAGCGTCAATTCCAAGTTGAGATATCACAGCGACCGGGTCACAATCCAGACGAATTGGCCAGGTCTGCTCCGCAAAATGGGCGCCTTCGGTCTCCGACCCAAGCTCTAAGCTTCCCGAGACCGCGGTGGCGGGTTTCCGGTATCCGAAGGCCAATTCGCTTAAACTCCTCAACCCTACTCGCTCGCTTGGGCGAATCGGTCGGGGCTATCCGACCGATTTTGGTAACCACCCTCGTGAAGGGTCCTTTCGTGCAAGCTCCCCAACCACCCCTCAATCGTCGGGTGAATCGGTTCGCACTCTGGCAAACCAAGCGGGGTCTTTCCGAAGACCCTCAATTGGCAGCAAGGCGCTTTAACTGGCAGCATGACCGAAGCGGATAGCCTCAACGCCCGCGCGCGGGTCCGGACGAGCGACGGTAAGGAGTTCGAAACCTTTCTCGGGCCCGGTATGCGAATCGGCCGACGCCCCGAATGCGACATCGTCGTCGACGACCCCTCTGTCTCGGGTTTCCACGCCCGCGTCGTCGAGGACGAGCGCCATCTCTATATCGAAGACCTCGGCAGCTCAAATGGCCTGAGACGCGGATCGACTCGCGAACGCGTCGAGCGCTGCTCGATCATTGCGCACGAACCCTATTGGCTCGGCAACGCTCAAGTACTCGTCGAGTACCTCGGACGAGGAGCGGGAGCCCGACCCGAAAAAGTCGCAGACACGCCCTCCTCTGCGAAAGGCGAGGCTCCGCCATCGGTCTACGAAAGTCTGAATTCGACGCTCCCTTCGCTGATCCGACCGCGCCTCCTCGCGCTAACCGAATCGGGCGTCAAATCATTCCCACTCGAGTTTTCCTACCGCAATACCACGCTCGAGTGCGTGTTGGGTCGTAACAAGAGCGAGCATTCCGTTGCCGACACCGCGCTGCTCCACCCGGCGATCTCCTCACCCCACGCACGAATCATCTTCGAATCTCAAGAGTTCTTCATCGAAGATCTCGGGAGTCGAAACGGGACCTACATCGACAACGAGCCACTCGAACCCCGTGTCCGGCGAAAGCTCGCTCCCGACTCCCAGCTCGGCTTCTCGACCGAGTTCTTCGCTCTCTTCATCGCCGATCAAAATGGCCGCGGTCAGATGTACGATCTCGACTATTACCGGCAGGTCGTCGACCAGCTGCACACCGAGAACAAAGTGACGGACGAGACGTTGGCAAAACTCCGGGACCTCGGACCGCGCGGTATTCACGCGGGCGAGTGGCTGGTGACCAACGGACAACTCAGCCTCAAAGCGTGGTCCGAGGCGAATCGAAATCGTAGACGTCGCATCACTCTCGAGTTTGATCCTGTGGTCGTCGCCCTCTGCGCCAGCTTGCTCTTCTGGGTCGGGCTCACGATCTACGCTAAGTCGACCCAGAGTGGTTGGCTTGAGTCTATAGCGAATTGGCTCTTCGGAGCGAAGTAACCGTCGCTCGCGCGGCAAGTCCCGTCAAGATTTTCACCATCGAGGAGCAACCCGAGTGTATTGGTCTCTACTTCGCTTGGCTCTCAGTCTCGTCGTTCTCACTCACTTCGTGCTCGGCTGCGCCGGCGCGCAGCGGGTCGAGTCGGACGACACTTGGCCGCTGGAATACCGCCAATTTCGACTCTACCAAGAGGCGGGGATTCGCATTTACGCAACCGGCAGTAGCGCGGCCCTCGACGTCGGCACCTTTGTGGCGGAGGTCGAGGCCGACTACGTAGAGCTTAGCGGGACACACCCCCGAGAACTCCTAGCGATAGCTTATGACGAGGGCGACTCGCCCCCAGCTCCCGACTACCGCGATAACTGGACCGAATACATGGCGCAGTCGGTGACCTTCCGCCGAACCCTCAATCGCTCCCATCCGGTCGCCGATTTTCGGTCGCCTCAGGGTCGACCCGACGAATCCGCTGAGATCCGGATCCAGCGCGAGCAAATCATGATAGACCTCTTTCCCCTCGCTATCGAAGTGGGTCGGCTCGGCCCTGAGCCCCTCGCCGAGACCGAGGTGGCAGCCGTGGTGCTGGTACCGACATCAGCCCGACGATTGGATGCGATTCAGGCCCTGGTGAACCTCGGTCTCAAGCAGCAGAAGGTGCCGTGGTGGAAGCGGACCCTGATGGCCCCGATCCTCCCCCTCCTGCGCGGGAAGATCGACGAGATCTTTGGAAAGGCGATTCGACTATCGCTGTTTGAAGTGCTCGTCCTCAGCCAACGGCCGCCTTGGAGCCAAGCGGAGTGTCAGGCCCTCATCGCACAGTACAGCCAGACCATCGGTATTGGCGATATGCCGGACTTCAGCGAGCTCACGCCGGCAGATTCTCAACATCGGGTACCGACGACTCAGCCCGATTAGCAGCTGCAAGTCGTCCGGGTTGATGGCAGTGGGATTCGGGGCGTGAACCACCGCGTGAGTGCGACACCCTGGCGGTGCTCCACGCGCCCAAATCCCACCGCCGAAAATCGACGGCGACTCTCGACAAACCGCGAGTCAGCACGGTGGGCTGACAACAACTCAACCCTTTGGCGCTATGCTGACGAGCAAGTAGCCGAGCTTGAGCTCGTCCAAGCGAGCGCACTCGGGATACTTATGGTGCCAGCCACCACTCTCAAGGTCGGCCCGCAGCGATTCCGCGCCGCTTTCAATCTCTGAGTTTGGGAGTTGAGAGAAGGTCGAAATCGCTTTCCGAACATCGGGGTCGAGGTAGGCGTGGGGGCGTTTCCAGTAAGCGCCTAGAAACCCGTCGGTACAGTCGGCCGGAATCGGAATCGCATCGATTCGGTCGGCCTGATAAGAATCGGTGGTTGGGAAGATAGCTCGATCGTGCTTGAGGATGCCGGGGAAGTAGTCGTAGAGCCAAAAGTCCTCAAAGTCAGGATCCCAAGTGACAATCACCACGCGTTGTCGCGCGACGCGCTTGAGTTCCTCGAGGCCGCGCTCAGGGTCGGACCAGTGGTGAATCGTCAAGATCGCGAGTGCTTGATCGAACGAATTGTCGGGAAACGGGATCTGCTCGGCTCGGGCTTGAACCACGGGGACTCGAGATCGTCGCTGGCGGATCATGCCGCGCGACGGTTCGAGCGCTACCACGGGACGGTCGGTGGGCTCGTAGGAGCCCGCCCCGGCGCCGACATTGATCAGGGTGCCGGGCGGACCGAGACCTTCAAGGATGGCTCTCTGAATTCTCGGATCGGGCCGCCGGTGGGCTCGGTAGTCAGCACTGACTTGATCGTAGTACACCGAAGTCCTCTCCCCTCGATACACCCAAAGGCCTCGATACAACTCAAGAGGATGAGCGGCCGATTTATCGTCTTTCGCAACTCGAATCGGACTAGCAGCCCGTGATCAACAGCTCTGCCCCTTCACTCTCCCGCGAGCGAAGTCACCTGCTCATGAACTCTTGAGCGCTGACGAATCGGAAGGGAAGAACTCGACGTCGCCACTTTGAACGTCGTACATCGCTCCGACGATGGCGATGCTCCCCTCCTCTTCGAGGTCCGAAAGGACACTACTCTTGGCACGGATCTGCTCGACGGTCTGCAGCACATTGTTGAGAGCGACCTGTTGGACAAACTCGGAGTTGGCGCTGGTTCTGAGCTTCGGGTCTTCGGGGGACTTCACAGTCTTTACCGCGGGCTTTATTTTCTGAAGCATAGTCGTGAGGTTGCCGAGTTCGACGCCGTCGCAGGCACCCTTGATCGCTCCGCAATGGGTGTGACCGAGGACCAGCACGAGCTTGGCCCCCGCCACTTTGCAAGAGAACTCCATGCTGCCGAGGATGTCCTCATTGACGAAATTCCCGGCGATACGAACACTAAAAATATCACCGAGGCCCTGGTCGAAGATGAGCTCGGCCGAGGTGCGGGAATCGATACAACTCAAGATCACCGCAAACGGCCACTGCCCGTCGCGGGTCAAATTGACCTGTTCGAGCAGGTTGCGATTCGCCTTGAGATTACTTTGGAATCGCTTGTTTCCCTCGCGCAGCAGCTCGAGAGCTTGGGCGGGGACCATCGTATCCTGAGTTGCCTTCTGTTGGGTTGTGTACACGGGAGACTCCTCAGCTAGCCATCGCGGTCGTATTGGGTTGAGATTCGATCCACTCGATCGTGATCGATCGATTAGCGCAGGTCTCCTTGAAGTCATCGATAACCTCTTGGACATCGGGATCGATAAATTTTGTGTCGCTCACGTCGATTCGGACATGCGAGCCATCGGGAATGCGACTCAGCGCTTTGAGCATGGCACCCCGATTGAAGAACGTCACATCCTCGGCGAGCCTCATCGTCACCTGGTGCGACTTGTCAGGAGCGTCGAACTCTTCCATATGCATGAAGAGTGAATTCTGGTAGTTGCGTCTCAGGATCATCATGACAGCGACCACCATTCCCATCCCGATCCCCATGAGAAGATCGGTGAAGACGATACCCAGAATCGTGACGAGAAAGGGCAGAAACTGCGACATTCCGCTTTCGTACATGCTCTTAAAAAGAGCGGGCTTTGCGAGCTTGTAGCCGACCACAAAGAGAATACTCGCGAGGACCGCGAGCGGAATAAGATTGAGGACCGAGGGGAGGAGAGCCACGAACAGGAGGAGGAACATACCGTGCATAATCGCCGAGAGCTTGGTCTTTCCGCCCGACTGAATGTTCGCCGAGCTGCGCACGATGACTTGAGTGATCGGAAGCCCTCCGATGAGACCCGATACGCAGTTGCCACAACCTTGTGCAATGAGCTCGCGGTTGGTCGGAGTTACTCGCTTCTGAGGATCGAGCTTATCTGTGGCCTCGACGCAGAGCAGAGTTTCGAGACTGGCGACCACCGCGAGCACGGCAGCAGTCACGTAAACCGCGCTGTCCGTGACCCGACTCCAGTCCGGGGTGACGATAAGCGTGCGCAACTCTTCCAAGCTCCCGGCAATCGGTACCTTGACGAGGTGGGAAGAGCTCAGGGCGAGCTCGGGAAAGAAGCGCGAGGCGATCAGCTGAAAGCTGATACCAAATCCGACCGCGACGAGCGGTCCCTGGATGATTCGGAAGACCTTTGATCGCTTGGTCAGCACCGTTTCCCACAAGATCAGGATACCGAGAGCGACGCTCGAAACCAGAATGGCGGAGGGCTCCATGTCATCGATCATCGCACGCAACGAAGAGAGCGTTGTTTCGCCGTCGACCTGGTCAAACTTCAAATCTCCCTCGGGGTCGCTGTCGTGGCCGAAGGCGTGGGGGATCTGCTTGAGCACGATAATTACCCCGATCCCCGCGAGCATCCCTTTGATCACCGACGAGGGGAAGAAGTAGGCGATAAAGCCCGATCGACTGAGGCCGAGCACGATCTGAATCACTCCCGCCAAAACCACGGCGAGCAGAAACGCTTTAAAGCCGAGTTCGGGAATGGCGCCGGCGACGATCACCGCGAGGCCCGCCGCCGGTCCAGATACGCCGAGCTGAGACTTACTCACGATGCCCACGACGATTCCTCCGACGATCCCTGCGATCAGGCCCGAGATCGGAGACGCCCCGCTCGCAAGCGCGATACCGAGGCAGAGTGGCACCGCGACAAAGAACACCACAATGCTCGCGGGAAGATCGTTTCGTAGTTCAGAAAAGAGTTTCATGCCACCGTTCCTGTTTCTTTGCGTCGGCCTCTGTGTACTCAAGCGAAGACTTGAAGCTCACGATGATTACGAAGCGATTGAACTATCCCGAGATTCTGCAGTGGAATTCGGGTCGTCCAGTCCGGACGCTCGGTTCAATTCAGATGCGTAAATCTTGTCTAAGAGATCGCCGAGCGTTTGGTTGGCATCCATCGAATCGGTGGTGCGCTTTCCCCGATTGATTGAATAGTGATTTCGTCGCCCGTGCCGAGTCCGCGAGATCCACGCGTTGGCCTCCATGTCGGCGAGAAGGCGGTGGACGGCGCGCTCGGTCAAACCCGTTCGATCGGCGAGATCGCGCAATCTCAAGTCAGGCTCGCGCGCGAGGAGCAACAGAAGCTGACCGTGATTTGAAAAGAGACTCAGACGGTGCAAGCGTTTCTCACCCCTCTGGCTAGTAGTAACGACTCACCATACTGACCTGCAAGGAGCATAAACAGACAGCGCCTTCTTGGCAAAGCTGTCAGGATACAATTTACATGAATTACTTGTCTTGTATTAGATAAACCCAGAGGGAAACTCGACCTACCACAACCCAAGCCGCTCCGGCTTTCAGTTCGAATGGGGGCTTTCGGGCTCCTGGCGGACAAGTTCGATGAGCCGCCCCACCTTGTTATGTTCTTCGAGGGGATGCCGCAGCGGAAACTGCTCGTTGATCTGATAGTGGTTCCGTCTCCCCTGGCGCTCGCGAATCAACGCCCCCTCTTGCTCGAGTTCGCCGACGATCCGATGGGCTGCGCGCTCGGTAATCCCCACGCGCAAGGCGACCTCTCTGAGGGTGAGGTCGGGGTCGCTCGCGAGGCAGAGCAGTACATGGGCATGGTTGGTTAGAAACGTCCAGGATTCACTCATGCGCGCAGTCTATCACCTCCTCGCGAAACCATGATGCTCGAGTCCTGAATCCCCCATCGGATCTGGTTGTGTGAATTTCACCCTCGACATGCCGGAAGGTTCGCGCAATCGGCGAGTTACGTCCAATCTCGAAAACCCGTGTCAGGGTAAAGAACGCGCTGACGCACAAGCCTTGCAGCCCGCGAGCTCTCGCGGACCCAACCGAGGTCAAGAGCCCTCACCTGGAGCGGTCGCTTGGTCGAGCTTGAGTCGACGCGCTGCCCCCGATGACCTCGAGGTGATCGGCGAACGAAACAATCTCTTAAGTGGAGTGCAGCATGGGTTTCCAACACGCCCGGACTCGAGTCGCTTGGTGCGGACTCTGTCTACTATTCGTTTTCGGTGCTCGAAACGTCGACGCTCAGCAGGATTTCATACGCGGCGATTGCAATGCCGACAGCCTCGTCAACATCGCCGACCCCATCGTCATGCTCGAGTATCTCTTCGTGCCCGGGATCGACACCCTCTCTTGCGACGCCGCCTGCGACCTCAACAACGACGGATTGCTCAACGTCGCCGATCCGATCTTTGCGCTCGAATACCTCTTTCTCCCGGGCTCCGCTCAGATTCCCGCCCCCTTCCCCGACTGCGGCACGAGTCCCACAAGTCTCGGCTGCGACAGCTTCGCGCCCTGCCCCACGACACCGGTCGCACTCGACATTCCGACGGAAGAAGCGCGCAAGAACGACGGGGATGCAGACGCCATTCTCAAAGCGGGCTCGGTGGTCTTCCCGCAAGGGGTGGTTCGCCTCGATCGCACCGACTTTGAGATTCCGGGCCGAGGCCATCTGCACTTCTCATGGTCGCGTCGGTACCGAAGCGACTCAACCAGCGACGTCGGAATGGGGCGAGGATGGAGCTTTAATTTCGCGGATCGACTCGAAGAACAGCCCAATGGCGACCTCGAGCGGGTGAGTGGTTACGGGCATCGCAACCTCTGGGTCAAGCAACCCAACGGGACATTCACAGCCCCCACCGGCTTTTTTGGCCTCATTCAAGAGCTGCCCAATAATCACTTTGTCTACCGTCTGCCGGATGGAATGAAACGATTCTACACGCCCACTGGTCAGCTCGAGCGCTTAGAAGACCGCTTTGGGCATTCGATCACTCTTGAGTACGACGCCTTCGAGCGACTCATAAAAATCGTCGACGCTTACGGTCGCGAAATCGACCTCGGCTACGCCAGTAGCCCCGACGGCGTCGAGCGTCTGGCCGAAGTCACCGACTTCTCGGGCCGAACCGTCGCCTACTTCTACAACGCCGCCGGAGAACTCGTCTCGGCCCGAACTCCGTTGGTGACTGGAACGTCGACAGGTAATGACTTCCCGAGCGGCCGCAGCGAAGCGTACAGCTACGACGCTTCGGGTAGATTAGCTTCGGTGACCTTCCCCGAAGAGGTCGCGCTGGGGGGGCCTCCCGCGCTCGCCTGGACCTACGGCGAAGACTCAAGTGATCCGCTGACCTTCGGCCGAGTGCTGACCCAAACTCGGGGGGGTGTCAACGCTACGGGCATCGCCGCGGGGGGCACCTCGACCTATACCTACACCGCGCTCAATTCGGGCACCCCGCTCGGTGATACGAGCGTACCCCGCTGGACAATTGGCGAAACCCAACGCAACGGCACTCAGCTCGAGCATGATTTCAACGAGCTCGGCCACCGCATCACGATCCGTGAGTTGACGCAGGGATTGCGCCCCAATGAACCGACTGAGTACACGACCCGCTTTGAGTACGATAGCGACGGCCAGCTCACCCGAACCGTCTTTCCCGAACTCAATGAAGAGCACCGTCTTTACGACTCGAGCGGCCCTCGGGCCGCGTGGAGCAACTCGCCGATCCGCGACGCCCGACCGCCAAACGAGAAGCTGTGCCCGATCGCGCCGGCGCGGGCGACGCTGACCGCGCGCGCGTTGGCGGTCCAGACGGCGCCGCCGGGGGGGTCGATGATCATCGGGCGGTCGTCGTCGTCGATCTGCCCGTCCCAGCCGTCTCCGTTCGCCCAGGACGCCGGGGTGCGCCCATCGACGCCGCGCCGCTTGGGCAGGTGCCCGGACACCGTCCACGCGATCCGCCCGTCCGCCGCGGCGATCATCACGTTCTGCGGCGGTCCGCCCCAGCCCCGTGCGGCCTGCACGGCGTCCTCGAGCGTTTTGGCGGCCATCATCGACAGCAGGTCGAAATCGACGGCGCCGGGCCGGTCGGCGGTCCAACAGCGGGCGAGGGGGGCGCCGTTCCAGTCGGTCCGGACGATCGGCCCCCACCTGGTGACGCGGACGATCAGCTCAACCGGTTCGCCCCAGCGAACGCGGATCACCTCGCGCCGCACCTCGAACGGCTCGACGCCGCCCGGGACGCGATAGCCGCCCTCGGCCTCCTCGATCCGGACGAGGTCGGTGAAGTCCCCGTGAACGTTGGTGAAGCCCCAGGCGATATGCCCGTTGGCGCCCGCGACCACGCCTGGGGCGCCGGGGAGCGTGACGCCGACGGCGAAGGCGCCGGGCCAGCGGAGGCGCATGCGGTGCCAGACGTTCGGCGCGGTGAGGGGGAGGTGCATGTCGGAGGCGAGGATGGCGCCGCCGTGCGTGGTGCGTCGGCCGGCGACGGCCCAGCCGTTGGAGCCGATCGCGCGGGGCGTCGCGACGCCGTCGCCCGAGGCGAGCGGCGGGGCCCCGGCGGACCAGCCGAGGGGGCGCACGTCGGCGACATCCGGGCCGGGGATGGGGGCGGGGCCGTCCGGGTCGCCCGGCGGACCGTCCATCGGCGCATCGAAACGCGAGGTCTCCGGCGTGAGGAACTGGTAGAGCGCGGAGGGGAGGGCGGCCTGCATGACGCCGGCGGCGTACTCGATCCGCTCGTTGTCGGACACGAGCAGGTCGAACATGGCGAGCACGACGAGAAGGCTGTCGCGGGCGGTCCAGGGCTCGGGCGCGGCGCCGAGGAGGAGATACTCGGGCGGCGGCGCCTCGAGGTTGTCGAGGCCGGCCCGGACGCCCTCGACGTAGCGGTCGAGGAGGCGGCGTTGGGCGGCGGGGAGTCGCTCGAGGGCTCGGTCCGCGACATCCGCGAGCAGCTTCCCACGCATGGTGCGGTCGTAGCGGCGCCCCGAGGGTCCGACCAGTTCGGCGAGGCGGCCGGCGGCGAGGCGGCGGGCCGCGTCCATTTGGAAGTAGCGGTCCTGCGCGTGGACGAAGCCCTGGGCGAATGCGAGGTCGTCGAGGGAGGCGGCCTCGACATCGACGACGCCGCGGGCGTCGCGCCTGATTTCCGCGTCGGCGGCCAGGCCGTTCACCACGATGCGGCCGTCGGCGTCGGCGAGGCCGCCCACGATGAGGGCCCGGACGGTGAGGGCGCCCGCGACGCCGAGCTTGACGAAGAGGGTGAGGAGGGTGACGGCGCCGCGCCGTGGGCGTGTGGTCATGCGCCCATCCTACGGCGGCGATGGGTCCCGGAATACAGCCGGCCCCCGGGGATCCGGGGGCCGGCTGGGTTGCGTCGTCGGCGTGGTCAGGCCGGCCTTACGGGCAGGACTGGCCGAAGAAGGCGAGGATCGCGTTGAGGTCGCCGGAGTCGGTGTCGCCGTCGCCGTCGGTGTCGCCGGCGTCGCTGAGGCCGAAGGCGCCGAGGACGGCGTTGAGGTCGGCGGAGCCGACGCCGCCGTCGCCATCGAGGTCGGCGGCGCAGGCGGGGGGCTCGCAGGCGTCGGGGATCCCGTTGCCGTTCTTATCCGGGGGCGTCACGTCGGGGATGATCTTGAAGATCTCGCCGCCGAAGAGGTCGCAGATGTAGATCTCGCCGAAGGCGTCCTCGCCGAAGGAGACGATGGAGGAGATGGAGTCGGGCCCGGGGGGGTTGAGTTCGGCCGTGCGGTTGGTGAAGTTGAAGATGTTTACGCCGTCGGTCTCGAACGACCAGATCTGGTTGGAGCAGACGTCGGCGTAGAAGTAGGTTCCCTCGAGACCGGGAATGGCGCAGCCGCGGTAGGTGTAGCCGCCGGTGATGGAGCAGTTGCCGCCGGCGTGGGAGTAGGTCTGGATGGGGAGGACGAGGTCGGGGTCGGAGCAGGAGCAGCCGACGTCGAAGCTGATGCAGTTGTCGCCCTCGAGGCAGTCCCAGCCGTAGTTGAGGCCGCCGGTGTAGCCGGCGTCGCCGGGGCCGGCGCCGGCGGGGTTGACGGCCTGGAAGCTGACTTCCTCTTCGGCGTTCTGGCCGACGTCGCCGATGAGCAGGTCGCCGGTCTCGCGGTCGAACGCGTTGCGCCAGGCGTTGCGGAGGCCGAAGTGCCAGATCTCGTCGTCGCCGTTGACGCCGACGAAGGGGTTGTTGGCGGGGATGCCGTAGTTGCGATCGGGGTCGGCGGGGAAATCGTCGGCATCGACGTCGATGCGGAGCATCTTGCCGAGGAGCTGGTTGGTGATGTCCTGGGAGCGCTCGCCGGGATCGTTGGCGCTGCCGCCGTCGCCGGTGGAGATGTAGAGGTAGTTGCCCTCATCGACGCCGGGGGGGGCGAAGTACGTCCAGCCGCCGTTGGGGTTGGAGAAGGGCTGGTCGATGGTGAGCAGGCGGACCTCGCTGGAGGCGTCGCCGCGCTCGAAGTCGAGCTCGCCCTGGAACTCGAGGACGCGGTACTGAGCGATGACCGTATCGCCGAACGGATTGGTGGCGGTGTAGTTGACGTAGAAGAGGCCGTTCTCGAAGTGGTCGGGGTGGAAGGCGAGGCCGAGGAGGCCCTGCTCGTTCTGGCTGTCGTTCACGACGTTGGTGATCGACATGAACAGCTTGACCTGACCGGTGGCCAGGTCGATGGTGCGGATGAAGCCCTCCTGCTCGAGGACGAAGATCCGGCCGGCGTCGCCGGGGGCGTGGGTGACGTACACGGGGCGGTCGAAGCCGTCGGCGATCTGGACGGCGCCGATGCCGGGGTCGCCGGCGGTCGCGGCGCCGGCGACGGCTGCCGCGGCCGCGGCGGCGATGGAACGGGTCATGGTGTGGATC
>CAYZYD010000022.1:0-15162 GCA_964482505.1 uncultured Planctomycetia bacterium
CGAAACGACGTCGCAAGTCGGTCGAATCCGGTAAGGGATAACGCATGGGAGTTCACGCACTCTACACCGCCGCCTCGGGCATGGACGCACAGCTCCGGAATATCGACGTGATCGCGAATAACATCGCCAACGTCTCGACCGCGGGTTACCGAAAGGACCGGGTTAACTTCTCCGATCTTTTCTACCGCCACCAAGCCCTGGCCGGTTCGACCGGCATCGGTCCCAACCCGCGTCCCAGCGGCATCAACATCGGCCATGGAACCCGCATCGTCTCTACCGAAAAACTCTTCGAGACCGTTCCCCCGCGAGCGACCAAGGTACCGACCGACGTCGCCATCCAGGGGCCAGGCAACCTCTTCTTTCAAGTGCAACTCGCCGGTGGCGAGATCGCCTACACCCGCGCCGGCAATTTCTCGCTCAACCAAAACGGCCAGATGGCGACTCCGTCAGGACACCTTCTCGTCGGAGTCCAAGAGGTTCCTCAGGACGGGCAGGTTCAGGTCGAAGCCAATGGTGACGTCAACGCGTTTGTCGGCATCGAGCCCCAGCCGCAGCTCCTTGGTCGGATTTTGCTGGCTCGTTTTATCAACCCCGCCGGACTCACCCCGCGGGGCGACAACCTCTTCACTCCGACCCCCGCCTCGGGTGATCCGCAGATTATCGATCCTGAACAAGCTGACGATATAAGCCTGCTCGGCGGTTTCCTCGAGGGATCCAACGTCTCGGCGATTCACGAAATGGTGGCGCTGATTCAAGGTCAGCGAGCCTACGAGATCAACTCAAATGTTATCCAGACCTCAGACCAAGCCCTCCAGATCGCAAACAACCTGAGAGGATAAGCGTGACCTTCGGAATCCACTTTAGCTTCTCGAGTCTCGTGCTGATCTCCTGCCTTCAGGTCGTCGGCGCCGCGGAACGGGCGATCGTCTTGCGGATCATGCCGCGGCTCGCGCCGGCCGAATCCCCTCGGGCTGCGGGCGAGAGCGAGCGTACGGATCGGCCCGCGTCGATCCTGCGTCCACACGAGCTTGGGGTAGAACTGACGCGCGCCGTCGAGATCGTTCACGCCGAACCTCAACTCAGAGAACATCTGAAGAAACTCAGAGTGCCGGTCGACCAAGACGGCATGGTCAGTCGTGGAGCTCTTTACTGGCGACTCGTCGACTCCGGCATTGCGCCCCACCACTTTGAACTCCGAGGCTCGCCCCTCTGCCTCCCCGAGCCGACGCCACGAGCTCGGGAAGCCGGGGTGAGCGGCTCACTACGGAAGTAGGTCCTTCGTGTTTCGACTTTGCTTTATCCTTTTGACGTTGAGCGCGCCGACTGCCGTCTTGGCCCAATCGCAGTTTGCAACCGATAAGAAGGCGCCGCCTAACCCCTACCGAAAGGCGCCGCCCCCCAAGGCTCAAGTCAAGAAGCACGACCTGATACTCATCACGGTACAAAAACGGACGCAAGCCGATGTGGGGACCACCCTCGATTCAGAACGCAACACCGAGTACAGCCTGCTCCTCGATCAGTTTGTCAAACTGAGCGGGGGCAATCTCTCACCCGACCTCTCCCCCCAGCCCAACGTTGAAGTCGAATCGGAGATCAACACCCGAAGCCGCGGCCGCACCAACCGCAACGATCGGATTCAGGCTCGCCTCACGGCACGCGTCATCGATGTGCTCGCGAACGGCAACGTTCGACTCGAAGCGCGCGAGGAGCGGACGATCAACGACGAACGCACCATCATCACCCTTTCAGGGGAAGCGCCGGCCGAGGCTATCACGGCGCAAAAAGTGCTCTCAAGCGACCGCATCGCCGATCTTCGAATCATCATCCGCGGCGAGGGGCCCGTCTCGAGCCGAACCGGTTGGACTTGGGCCGCACGAGTCTTCGACTTCATCTGGCCCTTCTAGAGGCCCGGGCGCCTGAACCACTTCAAGACAGCAGGCCACGTAGGCCGCACCTTTTGCTGAAGCTCCGTTCGTTCTGACGACGACCAGGCGCCCAACCTCAGTGAGCTCGCCTCAGAAAAGGAACCTCCTCTGAGAGGTTCCTGAGCTATGATGACAGCGAGGTAGCCGAGAGGTTGGCGGGGGATGAGTCCCCAACCGGATTTCTTAGTCGCACTTGGTCGCACTGTCCCCCAGTGACTGACTCGAATTGCTCAGCCCTCGAGTCGCCCCTAAAAAGCTCAGCCTTGATCAGCTCAGCGAGGGACATTGCGATGGACGACGCCAGACTACTCCAAGCGTTCGAATCGACCGAGCTCCCGTTTCAAGAGTGGACCCACGAAGCCCATCTGCGGGTCGCCTATCTCTACCTATCAAAACACGGTTTCGAAGAGGGGTTACCCAGGCTCCGGAGCGGGATCAAACGGTACAACGCCGCGCACGAAGTTCCCGAGGGGCCAACCAGTGGCTATAACGAAACGACAACCGTCGCCTTCGCGCGCATCGTCGATACGATCCGACGGGCCTATGCGGAAGCGATTCCAACCTCCGATTCGACGAGTTTTGTCGAGGCCCACCCCCAACTTCAAAACAAACACATCCTCAGGTTCTTCTACTCTCCCGCCCAAAGGCTCAAACCCGAGGCGAAGCATTCTTTTGTCGAGCCCGACCTCGCCCCGCTCCCCCAGCTTCCGGACTCAATCGAAAACTAAGAGCCCGCTGCGGCCATTGACTCGGCTTGGACGCGGAAGGGCTCGCCGCACCAAAAAAAACGCCAGGCGGTGATGCCTGGCGTTCTTCAAGCCACAAGAAAATGCGGCGGGGATGTTCGAGTACAGCAAGAAAGGTGACTCGGACGCTCCCTTACTTTCCGGAGGGCTTGCTCTCCGTCTTATTCTTCATATCGTCTTTGGCCTTGTCGGCGGCGTCTTTACCTTTTTCGGTACCACTCTTGGCATCGTCTTTCTTACCACCACAACCCGGAGTAACGAGAGTGCAGGCGCCGAAGAGTGCGAGCAGGATGAAAAGCTTACGCATGGGAACAGTCCCTTTCTTTTTGAGACCAGTATTGAACATCCCTGAAGATCCATGGAGCCCAGGAAAGTAACAAAGCTGCGTATCGAGGTCCAGAAGAGATACCAATTTTGAATTGGGGATATTCTGGTGCGAGGCCGTCACTTAGAGCGGCCGCGAATGCGTCGGCCCACTGTCGAAACGGTCGCTGAAGGTGAACAAAATGAGCGAGGGGGGACTCGAACCCCCACGCCTTGCGGCACAGGAACCTAAATCCTGCGCGTCTGCCAATTCCGCCACTCGCCCCAAGCGGCCCACTGAAAGGTCATTTCCCGTTTTTCTTACTGAATCGCCGTTATTCTGTCTGGACCAGCTTTGTCTGATTCGGTTCTGCCTGATTCACTCGTGAGCTGACTCGATTGTTGCGCTACGGCGCTCTTCTCAGCGAGGCCGCGTACCTTAGCCATCGGTTCGCTCGGCCGCAATGTCGGGTTTTGGGCAAGCCCCGCGTCAAGGTGATGATCTCTCGAGCTCCCGTACTCGATCGACAAACAGCTGGATATCAGTCTCGTCTGAGTCGAGACCCGGAGCCACTCGCAGCGTCCCCCCACTTTCGAAGGTGGAGAGGGTTTGATGCGCGAGGGGAGCGCAGTGATACCCCGCGCGGCAACGAATCCCAAAACGCTCCTCGAGCGCCTTCGCCCACCGGGGTGGATCGTCGACTTTCAGGGCAAATACGAGCGTTTGGCGACCCTTTTGACCCTTGAAGGGATCGACCCACTCGAGGTTCTCAAAGCACTGCTCAGCCAGCGCGTCGCGCCAAGCCTGGGTCACGCGCTCGGACTGTTCCCACCGAAGTTTGAGCCCCTCGCGATTGAGCTCTCTAACCGCCGCCGCCAGTCCTGCGATCGCCGGTGTATTTGAGGTTCCCGATTCGTACCGAGCCGGTCCCTCTTCGGGGACACGTTCCGACGCCGAATCCACCCCATTCCCGCCAATCCAAAGCGGCTCGGGATTGAAATGCGAAGCGTAATAGGCGACTCCAATCCCAGGGGGGCCACCCAAGAACTTGTGCCCGGCGATCGTGTAGGAGACGAGCGCCGGGACGCGGCCGACCTCAAAAGGAACGAGTCCACCCGCCTGCGCCCCATCGACGACCAACGGCAGCCCGCGCTCCTCGCACCAACGCCCGATCTCCTCGATCGGCTGGATCACGCCACTCACATTGGAGGCGTGTTGACAGAAGACAGCCACGGTCGCATCCGTCTCCAAGTCGCGCAACCGTTCGAGATCGACAACCCCCGAAGGTTCGATCGGCAGCCAATCGACTCGCTCGTGCCCGAAATGCCGAATCGCCGGCCGCCAAACCGCATTGTGCTCGTGAGGGGAAATGAGAAGCCGCCCGTCGGATCCCGCGTTTTGGGCAAATTCACAGAGCAGAGTATTTAAGGCGCACGTTGCCGAAGGGTAGAGAACGATCCGGTCCGGATCGTCGGCCCCCAAGAGTTCGGCGAGACCGGAACGGCAATTCGCCGTGATCGACTGACCCTGAGTCGCCCCTGCGTGGGCGCCTCGGCCCGCACTCCCGGCGATGTTGAGACTTTCGGTGACGGCTTGAATCACCGCCGGGCTCCGCGGATAGGCGGTAGCGGCGTGGTCGAGATAGAGCATCGGGCGCTCAGGCTCCAAACTTATCAAGTCGGTTCGCGTGAGCGAGAGCCAGGGTCATCAAGCTCGGGCCCGGGGTCAAACCGAGATCTCCCGACATAACCGCGCGCTCGCTAAAAGAGTCAGCCGACGGGAGAGCGGCGTCCGAATGGACCATGACCGGCACGGGATGCCACGAGTGCTCTTTCAGTCGACACGGGGTTGAGTGGTCACCAGTGATCATCGTCACTTCGGATCCGATGGAGAGCAGCGCCGGAATCGTCCGGTCGATCGCCTCGAGCGCCGCGACTTTTGCCTCAAAGTCGCCATTGTGCCCGGCCTGATCAGTCGCCTTGGTATGGATAAAAAAGAAGTCGAACTGGTCGTAATGGTCTTTGACGACCTGGATCTGATCCTCGAGCTCGCGGCCGGGTTCGAGTGGGGTCATACCGACAAGACTCGCCACGCCTCGATACATGGGGTAGATCGCAATCGAGGCGGCTCGAAGTCGGTAGCGCTCCTCGAAGGTCGGGATCTCGGGAAGTCCCGAAAAGCCGCGTAGAAGCACACTCTGGGCCGCGCGCTCATCCGAGAGGGTCCGTTCGACGCGCCTGAGGAGTTCGTTGAGTTGTTCGGCCGTCGCCCGAGCTGCGGGTTCGAGCGGTTCAAACTCGGGTGCAGTTCGACCTTCGACCTGAGGATCATTCTCGGTAACTCGAGCGCTGAGGCTGACCGCACTACTCTTCTGGGTCAATTTCTGCGTGAACCGGTGCTCCTTGCCGGGTAACCACTCGACCCGGACGTCGTCGAGCTGCGCCTGCTCGTTCACCAACGCACAGAGTCGTCGACACTCTTAGTCCGGCGGCCGACCCGCCCGTCGATCGGTGACCTTGCGATTTGCGTCGAGAGAACACCAGTTACCGCGCGCCGCGACCTGCCCGGGTTCGAGCGGGTAGTCCGATCCGAGCGCTTCGAGGACGCCACGACCGAACTCGATTTCCGCCGGGTCATAACCGAAGAGCGAGAGGTGTCCCGGTCCCGATCCCGCAGTCAAGCCAGGAGCGAGGATCTGGAGCCGACCGACCGAAGAGCGGCTCGCGAGCCGGTCGAGTTCGGGGATCTCGGCGACCTCAAGTTCGGTGCGACCGTCGGGTCGGTCCGCGCCCGGCAACCCGCCGAGGCCGTCGATGACAAGCAGAACGATCTTGCCCCCGCGGTCGCGGACCAAGTGGTGAGGCGGTGCGAGCACGATCTCTTCTCCGTATCCAACTCGTCAGCGTACGCGCCCGCTACCGCGAAGACTCAAGAGGTCTCGCGCGCTGAGTGCATGCTGCGGGCTTAGCGAAAAACGGCGCTCGAGACACGAGGGCGAGATTTCGAGCTCCGTGCCACGATCGTTCGAGGGTTTGTCGCGAAACGCAGGAAGATCGACTTCGTGGCCGAGTCGATTTTTTCGGGCGGGCTGCTACCACGCGTGTGAAGGCCCCGAGTGTAATCGAAAATTGGGGCGAAGTTCGAGGGCTTGTCAGCTGCAGTTTGGCGCGCGAATCTCCTCGACCTCGACCGGAGTGAACTCTCCGGGCGGGTCGCTCGAGCATTCCGCTCCGAAAGTTCTTTCAATTTGAGGCGGGTGAGATTTGGGGACGGGCAGCACCGCCGGCGTACATCGTAGTGGCGAGAAGACAAACGGCCGCGGTGGTTCATGCGCCCCAATAGGAGTCGCCCTGACAATCTCGCCGCAATTGGCTAGGATCCCCGCGTTATGTTGACGCCCTACGGCTTGGGAACGACTTCCCCACCGTACCCCACCCCACCACCTCGACCCGAATCCCGAGTCCATGAACTCTGACTCCGACCCACTCAAGGTTGCGATCACGCACACTCGGTTTTCGTATACGGGTGGGATCGAGAAGTATATCTACAGCCTCGTCGAGAGACTTCTCGAGGCGGGACACCATGTGCACTATTTTTGCCACCGTTTTGAAGCCTACGACCATCCCAATCTCCACTTTCACCGAGTCCGCTGGCAGCGCTTTCCAAAGAGCCTGCGGGTTAGGAGTTTTGACCGCGCACTCAATCGAGCGCTTCGCGGTCAGGAATTCGACCTCGTCCACGGCTTCACCAAGACGAGCCGTCAGGACCTCTACACCGATGGCTCGGGAACGCTCGAGGAGTTTCTTGCGGCAACCAAGAGCCACTGGCCCTCCTGGTGGCGCCGACTCTACGCCATGACGCCGCACCAACGAGCGATCCGCGATATGGAGCGAGCCCGGTTCCAGCGAGGCGCGCTGATCAAAGTCGTGCCGATGGCGCAGTTCGTCGCCGAGCAGATCACCTCCCGATACCCGATCGAGCCCGAGCGCGTCGAGGTCGTCTACAACGGTGTCGAGACCGAAGTCTTTCACCCGAGATTTAGGGAGCGCCGAGCGGAGTGGCGTCGTCAGTACGGGCTCCCGAAATCAGCGCCGGTGCTCCTCTTTGTCGGCAATGACTACCGGCGAAAGGGGCTTGTTACAGCTCTCGAAGCACTGAGGGAAGATCATCTCGCTTCGGCAACACTTGCAGTCGCCGGGCACGACAACCACCAACGTCACTATCAATCCCAAGCACAAGCCTTCGGGGATGGGGATCGAGTCGTCTGGCTCGGGGCCGTGCGGGAGATCCGCGAGGTATTTGCCGCCTCCGATCTCTTTGTCTTCCCGACCCGATACGACGTCTTCGGCAACGTCGGACTCGAAGCTCTCGCCACGGGATTACCCGCGGTCCTCTCCGCGCGCTCGGGAGTGAGCGAACTACTCTGGTCGCGCAATGTCGGCGATTCGAGCTCAGCCGGTCGGATTCTCAGCGATGCGACCTCGGCCTCCGAACTCGCCCAGCACGCGGCCGACCTGCTGAATCCCGACGGCTACGCGGAACGGTCCGCCGCGGCTCGCCGACTCGCCGAGCGATACTCGTGGGAGATTCACTTTGAGCGCATGGAATCGATCTACCGAGAGGTCGCGCGCGAGAAGGCGGCTTCACAGAAACAGACTGTCTATGACTGAGCGCCCGATTCGTTCGCTCCATATCAACACCGAACGCACCTGGCGGGGTGGGGAGAAGCAGACCCTGCTACTGGTTGAGGGTCTGCTCGCGCGGGGACATACAGCCGATCTCATCTGCCCGCCGGGCAGCCCTCTCGCAGAGCGCGCCCGGCGAGTCGGGGTCAAAGTGTTTGAGATCTCGATGCGCGGTGAAGCGGACGTCAAGGCGATCCTCAAGATCCGTCGCGTCATGCGCGAAGGCGATTACGAGATCTGCCAACTGCACACGTCGCACGCCCACAGCCTCGGAGTGCTCGCGCGCGGCTTCCGGGGCTGGCCCAAAACCATCGTTGCCCGGCGAGTCGACTTCTCGATTTACCGTCGCAGCTCACTCGGTCTCAACTGGATCAAGTACCGCTTCGGAGTCGATCGGTACTTTGCGATTTCGGCCGCGATTCGCGCGGTCTTGATCCGAGACGGCATCCCCGCCCAAAAGATCCACGTCGTCCACTCGGGTGTCCCCACCCTTTCCGCGGCCGAATCGAGTCGCGCGGAGATACGCACGCAGTACGGGATTCCCCTCGACGTGCCGCTCGTCGTGAATGTCGCCCACCTCGCGAGCCACAAGGGACAGGTCGTTTTGATTGAAGCGCTAGCGGCGATGATTCGGGCGGGGTCGGATGTTTCTGGCCTCATCGTCGGAGAAGGGGGAGAGCGAGGCATCCTCGAGAGCCGACTCGAAGAGCTCGAGGTCACCGAACGAATTCACCTCGCCGGTTTCCAAACCGACATCACCGCACACTTGCAAGCGGCTGACATCTTCTGTATGCCGAGCCTCCAAGAGGGTCTCTGCACGAGTATCCTCGACGCCCTCTCGATCCCACTCCCCGTGGTCGCGTCCAACACCGGGGGGATTCCCGAGATCGTCGAGGATAATGTTACGGGATTGCTCGCCATCCCCGGAGATATCCAGAGCCTTCAAGAGCAACTGACGAGACTTCTCCAAGATCCAGATCGAGCGGCGCAGCTCGCGCAGGCGGGACACGAAAAAGTCCGGCGCGATTTTTCGATCGATAACACCGTCGAAACTTCGCTCGAGCACTATCGAGCGTTAATCCAAGGAGCCGCTTGATCCGATGCCCTGGCCAGTTCTCTTAGTCTTTCCCGTCGTCGGGGCGCTCATCGGTTGGCTGACCAATTGGCTCGCCGTCAAAATGATCTTTCACCCGCGCTCTATGCACACGTTCTTAGGCATCCGGGTGCAAGGTCTTCTACCGAGGCGCCGCAGCGAACTGGCGGAGTCGGTCGCCCAGACGGTTGAACGCGATCTGATTTCGGTCGAACAGATCCAAGAGGCCGTCGTCGATCTCGTCAACTCAGAGCGCGTTCGATCGATGCTGCACGAACGCGTCGACCATCTGATGGACGAACAGCTCGACAAATTGGGCCCTATGATCCGCGCTTTCGTCTCGAGCGACTTTCGCGACAGAATCAAAACTCGGCTCGAAGTCGAGGTGCTCGACTTTGTCGGCCGACTCTCGGGCGAACTCCACGAAGATCTCGAGCGCCACATGGATATTCAGGAGATGGTGCGAAGCCGAATCGAGTCTTTCGATATGGACCGACTCGAGTCGATCGTGCTTCGAATCGCCCAGAAAGAGCTCCGGGGCATCGAGATTCTCGGAGGGGTCCTCGGCTTTCTGGTCGGCTGCGCGCAGGTCGGGCTCGTCCTTATCGTCTAAGTCGAGAAAAGCACGATCCCTTCCCCAAGGGCCGGGCGACTCGCGTGGGGTAGTGAACTGACCACAAGAGCCTTCGGCTATTTCTTAGCCAGCTTCCCGACTGTTTTTTTGCCAGCCTGCGTCTATAATTTGGCTGGTCAGAACATGGCTGGTTATGGAATAGCCAGAAGAAACGGGGTGTCTTGCTTCAGGGAACCGACCTCTCGAGTCTCGAACCGGGACAGGTCCTCAATAATCGCTACCGAATCGAACGCCGACTCGGCTCGGGAGGTATGGGGCATGTATACCTCGCGACCGACCTTACGGACGACGACCGGGTGGCTCTCAAGACCTTATACGCAAGCCAGGAGCCCGCCGATCTCAGGCGATTTGAGCGCGAGATCCGCACGGTCCAAGCGCTCGAGCACCCGCACATCGTCCGTTTTCGCGATGTGGGTTGGGAGGACCAGCTTCTCTTTTTCACCATGGACTACTACCCCGGCGTGACGCTTGAAGAGGTTCTCGAGGCAGGCGAAAAGTCGGGTCGACCCGCTTCGGAGGCCGAGCTCGAGTGGTATCTCCGACTCTTCTGCCAGATCGTCGATGCGCTCGAGTACTTACACGCTCGGCACCTCATCCACCGAGACGTCAAACCCGCCAATATCCTGCTGCACCTTCCTGGACTCGAAGAGGATTCGCAGGTTCCCGCGCCGGAGGAGTGGATCGGCCTCGGCGACGTGGTGGCGTCGCTCGCCGACTTCGGACTCGTCAAGAGTCGCGACGATGGTTCGCTGACCCAGACCGCACTCGGTACACCGCAGTACATGTCGCCCGAGCAGATCGAGGCCTCCGCCGCTGTCGACGAACGGTCCGATTACTACTCTCTCGGCGTGGCCCTCTACCGTATCGCGACGGGTCGTTTGCCCTTTGTCAAACTCTCCGACGCCCTCGCCCGCAAGGCACCTCCCCCGGTTCGCGACCTCAACCCCGTAGCTCCGGCGCTTCTCGAGACGGCGCTATCCAAGCTACTCGAATTCGAAGCCTACCGTCGCCCGGCGAGTGGACGCGAAGTGCAACAACTGCTCGGCGCCGTCCTCGCCCGCGAGGCTGAAACGCTCGTCGCGAGCCCCGCCCCGACCAGAATCGCTCAACCCTCGTTTTGCGGGCGCAGCGCCGAGCTCCGGACCCTCAAACAAGCGGCTGCCTCGTCGGCACGCGGAGTCGGTCAGTGGGTGTCGATCGTCGGTGAACGCGGAGCCGGCAAAACTTGGCTGCTCCAACGCAGCGATCTCAAGAGCCACGCGCTCATCGAAAACCAGATGAGTTTCTTCGCAGGCCGATTCTCGGCCCGCAAACCTCACCTCGGCTATCAAGGTATGATCGAGGGGTTGATTCGGCATCTTATCCGGCACCAAGGCCACGCCCGCGCGGCCGAAATCGTCGACGGCTACGCGCCCTACCTGAGGATCTTCATGCCGGACCTTACCCTCGAGGGCTTCGGCGAGGTCGACCCAAATCTCGAACAGCGCTCGACCGACTTCCTCAAAGAGAAAATCATCGAAGCGGTGATTGCCCTCGTGACTTCGGGTGCAGAGATCGAACCTCGCATCCTCGCGCTTGAAGATCTGCACTACGGCAACGAATTCGACCACGAACTCCTGCGCCGGCTGATCCTCGCGGCGATCCCCCTGCCGATTCTCATCGTGACCACGCATCGGCCCGAATACGAGGCGCGACAGCCGAGCCTCCACCGGTTGATCAATGAATTCCGAGCGGAAGATCGAGTGCAGACGCTCGAGCTTCGACCCTTCGGGTCGGTCGACGCCCAGCAGATGGTCGAATCGATGTTGATGCCGCACCGCCCGGTGAGCCGCGATTTCACCACCGTGCTCGTCGAGCGAACCGACGGGATTCCGCTCTACATCTTGCACTTCGTCAACTCGCTGTCGAAGCGTGAGCAAATCCGCGGCGAGGGAAGCCAGTGGACGGTCGACCCGGACGCAGTGCGCGCCCTCCCGATCCCCGAATCGACGCGGTCTCACTTCTTGCTGATTCTCGACGATCTCCCCCCGGTCGAGCTCAAGGTACTCAACCTCGCGGCTGTCATCGGAATTGAGTTCTCCTTTGAAGTCCTGCTCGAAGTTTCCGAGATGGAAGAGTTCGAACTCGATCGAGTCTGTCGCAATCTCGTCCACGCCGGCATCCTCGAAGAGCAAGCCAACGGTTTTCGATTTCTCCACTCCTTTGAGCAGGAGATCCTTATCTCAAGACTTTCGCGTCCGATGCAGAGACGCCTTCACTCGAGAGTCGGAGGAGTCCTTGAGAAGATCTACGCAGCCGATCTCGAGAGTCATCTCGACGAGATCGCGCTCCACCTCTACCAGGGCGGTGATCAAGAGCGAGGTCGGGAATATCTGCTCCGGGCTGGCGAGCGCGCGGCGACTTCGTACGCTCCGCGAGAAGCGCTGAGTTATTTTCAGAAGGCGTTTGAGTTCACCGAGCCGAGTCAGCTCGAGGAGCGACGCCGATTGCTCGTCAAAATCGGCGAACTCCACCAGCGGCTCGGCGAATCGACCGAAGCCTTCCGAGTTTTTATGGAGTCGCTCAACCTCTTCACCGGCACCGAGAAGCTCCTGCTCCGTGAGTTTGACGAGTGCAGCGCGAGGGAACTCGACGAATTACGCGCCTACGCGGCGCTCCTCCTCAAATTTGGCGACCATCATCACAAGAGCGGTGACTTTGAAGAGTCGCTCAAGATCTACGAGAAGGCGGGGCGGATCGCCGAGTTTGTCAGTGACACCGACATGATCGCCTTTTCTTACAGTCGGCGTGGCGCGGCGCACATGATGCGCGAAGACTTTGAAGCCGCGCAGAGCTCCTACCAAGAGGCGGTGCGGCTCTACGAGGATCGCCCGCACGGAACCGGCTTGCTTCCGGCCCTGAGCGGACTCTCGCGGATCGCGGTGTTTCAAGGAGATCACGATCTCGCTTACGACTACACCCAGAAAGCCCTCAAAATCGCTGAGCAGAACGAAGACCGTTCGCGAACGGCGGCTCTCTTGGGAGGACTCGCAACGATCGAGAGGAGGCGAGGTCACTTCCAATCGGCGGTCAGTTCGCTCGAGCGTGCAATCTCCTATCTGGATCAGATCGGCGACCGGCACGGCCTCGCGCTGAGCCTCGGGAACCTCGGGCTCGTCCACTTGCAGCGTGGTGAGTTCCGGCGCGCCCAAGAGACGTTTGAGCGAGCTCGCGAGATCTTCGAAATCATCGGCGACAAGATGGGAGCGCTGCAAACGCTCGGCAACATCGGAAGTCTCAAGTTCTACCAAGGCGACTTCGTGGGCGCGCGCGAAGCCCAAACGACCTACTTCGAGGAGGCCGAGAGGCGCCAACTCAAACGGTTCATAGCCGACGCCAGTGCGCTCGGCGGCTTGATCGATCTCGAACAAGGTCATTACGAGCAGGCCGAGGCGGCGATCTCCCGGGGCTACCAACTCTTCGAAGAGAGTGGTGATCAATCCGAGACCTTCATGTTGCGAGTCAACCTGGCCCGGGTCTGGGCGCGCTCGGGACGCGTGCAGGAGGCCGAGGCCGCGTGCGACGAAGTCGTCGGTGAACTCAACTCGGCGGGGCTGACCACCGAAGCACTCGGTGAAGCGTTACGGGTCAAAGCGGAAGTTCGACTGACCGCCGGCGATCTCGACGAAGCGGAAGACTACGCGAACCAAGCGCTCAAGATCTTTGAGAAGCTCTCGCTGCCCTATCACGAAGGAGTCTGCGCTCGAACCCTCGCCAAGATTTACCGCAATATGGGTTACTACTGGGCCGATCAAACCGGCAAGTTTTTTACTCGCGCCCTTCGGCGGTTTGAACAACTCGGCTCACGCCACGCGATCTCGGTCACCCAGCTCGAATACGGAATCTTCTTGGGCTTGATGGAAGACCTCGACCACGCTCGGCGACTACTCGAAGAGTCAAAAGAGGTCTTTAAGGAACTCAGCATGCCGCTTGAACTCAAGCGCGTCCAAGCCGAACTGAAAGAGCTCTCATGAGTCGCGGAGACTATCGGCGCAAAGCGGTCCTGGCTCGCATCCACACGACCCTCGACGACTACTACATGCGGCAGCGCATCGACTGGAACTATGACATCCGCAAACTCCTCGACCAGATACTCGAGACCGCGCTCTCTGAGCTCGAGTTCGGGGAGGGACGGAAGATCGATCGCGGACTGATTATCGTCGTTCCCGACCGGGGTTCCGAACTCGAAGTCGGAGCCGGTTGGCGCGTCGAAGATGAAGACCGTAGCTTCAGCCGCACTATCGTCCAGGAGACTCTGACCGCGGGTCAGCCCGTCCTCTACGAAAATGCGAGCGAAGACCCGCGTTTTCAAAACGCCGAGAGCCTCAAGAAGCTCGAAGTGGTTTCGCTGATGTCGGTACCGATCCGGTCGGACGAACGCATCCTCGGGGCGATCTACGCGGAACGGCAGGACCCCAGTCACATCTTTTCGAGCGAAGACGTCAGCTTCCTCGAGCAGTTCGCGGCGACCATCGCTCCCTACGTCAAGACCGCACTCCTGCACCAGGAACACGTCGCCGAGATCCGGTCGCTCAACGCGCAGGGCGAACACCAAGCGGGCCTCCCCAACATGCTCGGCAAGTCGAAGGCGATGCAGCACGTTTGGGAACTCTCCCGCATCGCCGCCAGCGTCGAAAAGACGGTTCTCATCACGGGAGAATCCGGTTGTGGCAAGGAGCTGCTCGCTCGCGCAATTCACGCGCGCAGCCCCCGAGGCAACGCGCCGTTTGTTGTAGTCGACTGCTCGGGACTGCAAGAGAGTCTGCTCGAAGGGGAGCTCTTCGGCCACGTCAAGGGTTCCTTCACCGGGGCCACGAGCGATAAGGCGGGTGCGTTTGAAAACGCCGACGGCGGCACCCTCTTCCTCGACGAGATCTCAGACGCCCCGCTCAACATGCAGCAGACGCTGAGGCGGGTCCTCCAAGAGGGGGAGATTCGCCGGGTCGGCGACCACGAATACCGCAAAGTCGACGTGCGGGTCATCTGCGCGACCAATCAGAACCTCAAAGAGCTGGTCGAAGCGGGGCGCTTTATCCACGATCTCTACCACCGGATCCACCAGTTCCCGATCAAGCTACCCACGCTGCGGGAGCGCCGTGAAGACATTCCGCTGCTAGTGCAACACTTCATCGCCTCCTCGGGAGATCGACGCAATCCACCGGTTCGAAAGATCGAGTCGGAGGCGCTGAGTTGTCTTGTCGAGCGTGACTGGCGCGCGAACAACGTGCGCGAACTCCGCAATGTGGTCGAACTCTCCGTCGACCTCGCGGTCTCCGATACGATCACTCTCGAAACGCTTCTCAAGACGCTTGAACTCCGCGAAGACCCCACCGAGGAGAATCGATCGGCAGCGCGCTGGACCCGCGAATCGGGACTCGTGCTCCTCAACTCCGACGGAACGCGACAGCTCTTCGAGGAGACTCCGAGCGACGCGAACAAGGAGGATCGCCCCTACTACCGATTACAGCGAGAATTCTCGGGGAAGGTGATCTGTGAATCGTTGCGTCATACGGGTTGGCGATTGCGCCCGGCCGCTCGACTTCTCGGCATCAGTCCCGTCAAATTGCGTCAGGATTTTCGCCTCTATCTCGAGGATCGTATTCGCGAGGACGCTTCGGGCAATCTCGCCCAAGTCGCGAGCACGCTCGACATGCCCCTCGAAACCCTGCTCAAGAAGATCACCGACCTGGGGCTCGGGCCCGAGACGCTGGCTCAGAACGGCACTGAAAGACCCTC
>CAYZYD010000023.1:0-5454 GCA_964482505.1 uncultured Planctomycetia bacterium
GAGCCCCTACTTCTCCAACGATGCCCAAGAGCGTCGGGGCGTCTTCGAAGATCCCTACCTTCTGATCACGGATCACAAGCTTTCGAGCATCCGCGATCTCGTACCGGTTCTCGAGAAAGTCGCTCCTCAAGGTAAACCTCTCCTCATTATCGCTGAAGATGTTGAAGGCGAGGCGCTGGCGGGGTTGATTCTCAATCGACTCCGCGGAGTGCTCAACGTTGCCGCGATTAAGGCGCCGGGATTTGGAGACCGCCGCAAGGCCATGCTCGAGGATCTCGCAACCTTCACCGGCGGCACTTTTCTCTCGAAGGATCTCGGTTTTGACTGGGATAGCGTGACGGTTTCTCAGCTCGGTCGCTGCAAGAAGCTCGAAGTCGATAAGGATTGGACGCAATTCTTCCGCGGTGCGGGTAAGAAGAGTGACGTCGACCAACGACTGCAGCAGATCGAAGCTCAGATCGGTCAGACGACGTCGACTTACGACCGAGAGAAGCTCGAGGAGCGTCGGGCTAAGCTCTCGGGCAAAGTCGCGATCGTTCGCGTCGGAGCGCATACCGAAGTTGAGCTGAAAGAGCGCAAGGACCGAGCCGAAGACGCCCTCAACGCGACCAAAGCGGCTGCGGCCGAGGGTATCGTACCGGGATCGGGGACAGCCTACGTGCGAGCAATCTCTGCCGTGGAAAGCGTCAGCGCCCCCGGAGACGAGAAGTTCGGAGTGAATGTGGTGCTCGAGGCGCTGCGAGCCCCGCTCGAGCAACTCGGCTCGAACGCTGGCTTCGACGGACCCGCGCTCGTCGCCGAAGTCGAGGAGCTCGAAGGCTACGAAGGCTACGACCTCGAGACGGAGAAAGTGGTCGACCTGATGAAGGTCGGCATCGTCGACGCACTCCGGGTGGTTCGAGTAGCCCTGCAAAACGCGGCGAGCGTAGCGACGCTAACCCTGATCTCGGACACTCTCGTTACCGAAGTGCCGACTGGGGCTGAACCCGTTGAGGGTGCTGTCGTTTAGATCGCCTTCAGAGCGCCGCTCAGTTCTTCACCTGAACCGAGCGGCGCTCTCTTTTCTTGTGGGCCTTTCTTTCGGGATCTCCTGAGATCTTTCGGGACTCTGGAAGATGCCGTGAGGCCTCTTGAGAGTCCCGAAATCGGGATCGACGTTTGAGCCTCAGCGAATGGAGACAGCCATGGCGGTCGACTACTACAAAACGCTGGGAGTCACTCGGCAGGCTTCCGACGACGAGATTCGGAAGGCTTACCGCAAGCTCGCGCTCAAGTACCATCCCGACAAGAACCCTGGTGATAGCGAAGCTGAACACAAGTTCAAAGAGGCCGCCGAGGCTTACGATGTGCTTCGTGACTCCGAAAAGCGCAGCATCTACGATCGCTACGGGGTCGACGGTCTCAAGAGTCAGGGAGCCGCTCCCGCCGGTTTTTCGAACATGGAGGACATCTTCTCGGTGTTCGGAGATCTCTTTGGCGGCGGCAGCGTCTTCGAAGGTTTTTTTAGTGGGGGCCGCAGCAACCCGAGGGGAGCCGCCCAAGGCGAGCATCTCCGTCTCGATGTCGAGTTGACCTTCGAGGAGGCGGTGCAAGGGGTTGAGCGCGAGATAGAAATCGACCGACTCGTCGGCTGCGACACCTGCCGAGGGTCCGGCCTGAGGTCGGGGGCCGAACCGACGACTTGTCAAACCTGTGGCGGCGTGGGGCAGGTCCAGCAGTCCCAGGGTTTCTTCGCCATTCGCACGACTTGTCCGAGCTGTCGAGGCCAAGGTCAGACGATCGAAGATCCCTGTCGCAAGTGCCGCGGCGAGGGTCGAGTGCAAAAGAGCGTCTCGATCGAATACGAACTTCCCCCTGGAGTCGACGAAGGCAACCGACTCCGGCTCGGCGGACAAGGAAACGAAGGGCTGCGCGGCGGCCCGCCCGGAGACCTCTACCTCGTGGTCCGACTCGCGCGGCACGACTTCTTCGAGCGTCACGGGGAAGACGTAGTGTGCGAGGTTCCAATCTCTTACAGCCAAGCCTGTCTCGGGGCCAAGATCACTGTGCCGACTTTAGCCGGCAAGGCCGAATTCGAAGTTCCCAAGGGAACCCAGCCCGGTGAACTACTCCGGCTCAAAGGTCAAGGTTTTCCGGATTTGAACGGGCGACGGGTGGGGGATCAGCTCATCCGAGTCAACCTCTCAGTTCCTAAAGACCTGACCGAGGAGCAGGAGACGCTGCTGCGAGACCTCGCCAAGATCGAGGAGACCCAAGTTCGGGACAAACACCCCTCGTTCTTCGAGAAGTTGCGAAAGTACTTCGAATAGCCTCCGGGTCGATTCGAGATAACGGTCGGAGAATTTCAGGATGCCATTCCCTGCGATAACCACAAATAAGAGACTCAGGATAGCCGAGCACCCATGATCGACAACGATTCGCCCAAGCCGGACGAGCCAGAACCCAAAGAACCCGAAGAGGGTCAACCGTCGGAGTCGGGTGGTCCCGGAGAGTCGGTAAACGACGACAGTTCTTCGGGCGAACTCGAGAAGCTTCGAGACGAGAACCGGCTCCTGCTCGAGCAAGCGCAGCGATCGATGGCGGAACTTGCAAACTTCCGAAGACGCGTGGCTCAAGAGCGGCTCGATAACGAGCGTCGGACAACGATTCGTGTCTTTAGGGAAGTCATCCCTCTCATCGATGATCTGCAACGAGCCCTCGAGCAGGCCGAGTCCAGCGATCACGAGCAGATCAAGAAAGGGCTTCAGATCGTCGTCGACAAGTTCGTCCACATCCTCGCGGACTTTCAGATAGAGAAGCTTGCCGCCAAGGGCGAGTCTTTTGATCCCAATCTGCACGAAGCGATGGTGCAACTCGAGACCGACGAAGTGGCGCCCGGGACGATTGTTGAAGAATTCATAAAGGGCTACCGGCTCGGCGACGAATTGGTGCGTCCTGCTCGAGTCAGTGTGGCGAAAGCGCCTGAGAACGCGGAGGCCTAGAGCTCAGATGCCAACCTACGAGTACCACTGCGGAGCGTGCGACGCGACCGTCGACATCTTTCAACCGATCAAGAGCTCGCCCAAACGAACCTGTCCCGAGTGTGGGGCTCGAAAGCTCAAGCGTCAAATCGGCGCCGGAGCGGGAATCCTCTTCAAGGGATCGGGCTTCTACGAGACCGACTACCGCAGCGATAGCTACAAGAAGGCGGCGAGCAAAGAAAAGGAGTCGACGAGCAGTTCGAGCGATTCCAATACGTCGTCGGACAAGTCAGCCTCGAAGAAGAAAGGCGCGAAAGAGGGGAGCTCCAAGCCGAAGTCGAACAAAAAGGCAGATTCGGTTTCGTGAGCCTCAAAGTCGTCTGCCCTAAGTGCCGGAACTCTGAAGAGCTCGTGGCGCGCGACAACCCCTTCTTCCCGTTCTGTAGCGAACGCTGTCGAGACGCCGATCTCACGGCATGGCTCGACGAAAGTTATCGAGTGCCTCACCAGACAGCTGAGGACGACGATCTTACCCAGAGAGAATTCGAAGAGTGAGGTCGCGACGGGATTCGTGAATAGGAGCAGCTTTAGCCTTGTAGCGAGGTGTTGCTAGTAACGTTCTCGCCGAGAATCTCCAAAACTCTCCAAGAAAAATGCCGCTAGAAACAAAGGCTATGTTTCTAGCGGCTTCATTCTTGTTAAGACCTACTTACTAGTTGGTCTTCTCCTGCATGATCTTCTCGCTAGGTCCTTGACCCTCGTTATCGACGAGGTTTTTGGGGAACATCTTGTTCCCGACTTCACGATCGTACTCATCGGTATTTGTAAAGAGAAAGTCCGCCGCCCCGTTGGTCCGGATAATCGTGACGCCGTCCTTGTAACCCTGGCCTTGACCTACGTCTTGAGTCATATTCGAGGCGAGAATTCTGTTTTGGTCGTTTCGAGTGATCTCTCCGATGTACGCGTAGGAATTGTTATCTGCCGAAAGCACAAAGTAGCCTTCATCACCCAAAGGGGCTTCAACGTGATTCCCCACGGGTGAGATCAGCCACTCGGGGTCGAACGCGGAACCTTCATTACGGACGGCGATCTGAAGTGATTTAAAGGCGGGCTTGGGGCTTCCGCTTACGAGAGGAAAGCGGCCCTTTCCTCGCCCGTCAGAGTACGACGTGCACATCGAGTAGACTTTTTGAAGATTGGATCGGTCCGTCAGTTTGTTGACCTTGTCCCGAGAACCGAGAACGTTCGGGACGATAATCGCGGCCAGGACCGCGATGATCCCGATCACGATCAATAGCTCGACGAGTGTGAATCCACCTTGTCGCTTCGAAACTTGCTCCATTTTTGAGATCTCCGCTCGGTATGGGGGTCTTCTCGGACCCTGTCTCTGCTTACTGCTTTTGAAATTCCTCAACCGCTCATTTGCTTCGCGGTCCGTCTATCTGAAGGGGACGATAAAACTTTGGGCGGGCGGTCCGTAAACGCCAGTGACCAGCCCGCCAGTGACCAGCCCCAGCGAAGGCAACCGGAGTACCTTTGATCCACCGACCATTTAGCTGGGACGCGAAACGGTTGCCACCGTTTCAGCTCAGTACAGATTCTAGCCTTAGAACTCTGGAATCCAAGTCCTCGCCCCAACTATCACGGGGCCGATTTCAGAGTCGGTGTCGATCGATTGACAGTTGTCGAAGTCCTTCTTTATAATCCGCCCCTGAATCTTAGTTGCTCTCTCCACTCGATTTGCGAGAGCTTGTCGCGACGGTTCGGGATCGTCCGAAGCGAAGGCTAGCAATCCAGGGAATCCCTACGACTCACCCGATCTGGTTCCACACAATTTGATGACCTCACGGTGACGACTCATTGACAAAGTTCGCGTTCGATTAGGGATCGGCCTCTAAACGGCACCAGCAGTCGGGTTGGGGCAACTCGGGGTTGGGAGTTCCTGGCCCGATGGTCAGTTCCAACCGTGTAAACCGATGATTCGCTACCGCGGGGCGTTCTCCGCAAATTCCAGGTCAGCGGCACCTATCCGCACTTTGTCCCGTGTCTTAGGGCCCCGTCTGTTTTGGGGCTCCCAGTTTTTCTGGTCATTCTGTTTTCTGGTTCAGTCCGTTTCTCTGGACCCGGCTGTTCGATCGGACTGGGGCCCATTAAGCCTTCGGCTAGGCGTTTGTCGAGTCGGAGATCTGAGTTCCCAACGCTGCCGCCGCTACCTGTCCGGAAGGTAATTGGAATGCACCGCACGCTTCGCCCAATCCTCTTCATCGTCGTCGTCTCAGGACTCACCCTCGCCGGAATAGTCGGTATCGGGCCCAACCACGCCCAACCCGCGAGTGCGCAGAGTTCGACTCAGAACGTCGACTCGCTCGAGTTCAAGTTTGAACAGCCGCGCACCGTCACGATCTATCCCAATGACGACAAAGATACGCCCAAGGGAATCCCGAAATCGGGACGGGTCTACTGGTACCTCCCCTACACGCTTAAGAACAACAGC
>CAYZYD010000023.1:5464-15085 GCA_964482505.1 uncultured Planctomycetia bacterium
ACAGAAGCGATCGACATTGGCGTCGTCGAGCGGGGCGTCGACCTCGTCGAGGACGCAGACGGGCGCCGGGTTCGCCATGAAGACCGCAAAGATCAGCGCCGTCGCCGTCATCGCCTGTTCGCCGCCTGACATCAGCGAGAGCGAGGCGAGCTTCTTCGTGACTCTACGCGCGGCCTCCGACCGCAACCAAAAATACTCCGATCTCGCTCTCCCCTACGTCGAGCGCAAGATTGAACTCATCGAGCGGCGCAAGCTCTGGAGTAAAGCAGACATTGTGGTCGACGGAAAAAAGCTCGGTGATTACCAAAAGTTTCGAGGAGGAGAGCAGAAAGAGTGCGTGGCGATTTTTAACCCACTCGATCCCGAAGCAGACAAGATTGTCGTCTCGGTGCACGGCCTCGCCAATGATCTTGTCGTCGAGAAGCTCTCGGACAACCGCCTCAAAATTACCGAACGCGTGCTCGAATTGACCTTCACCCGGCCCGGCGACCAGTACTACCCGGCCTGGGATAAGTTCAAGTTTGTCAGCCGAAAGTGGAAGCAGCTGGTACGCGAGACCAGCATCGACCGTAAAGCCCAGTAACTCACTTGGCCCCGCGAACAGAGATCGGCTTGGCCGGTGTCTAACAAAGTAACTTCGCGAGGTCCCAGCGCGTTCGGCATGGATCGAGAACGCGAGCGTACTTCAAGAGTTGCCTCAAGGATGAGTCATGCCGACACCTTCGGAGAGTGAAGTCCGACCTCGACTTGGCGTCGAGAACCGTTTCCATGGCGACGAATCTACTTTACAGGACTTTAAACCCTTGACCGATGACTCCTCCAGTTCGTCGGATAGTGACCGTCCCGAGCCAGACTCGTCGTCTGAGCGACCCGGGGCGGAAAGCTCGCAATCTGGGCGCTCGCAATTTGGGCGACCGAACGCTGAGGAGACCGATCCTCGATCTGAGCGACCGAGCTCTAAGCGTTTGACGCCCGAGGAGGAGGCACTCGAGGAGCGAGCACACCTCGAGTTCGCTAGACAACTCTCCCCCGAGGAGAAACAGCTCGTCATTCTCAGAGATGAGCTCTACGAAGGTTCTTGGCAGGATATGCGCTCGGATCTCGTCGATCGTCGTGACGGTAAGCCGTTTATCTACAAGCTGGTCAACCGAATCGATGAAGACCTTGAGCGTATTGATCGCCTCGTGACCTACGAAGACACACATGACATCAATCTCGGTGAATTCATCGACGATGCGTAGAAGAGATGCGGAAGGAAAGCAGCCGTGAGAAGCCTCTTTTTAGTTTTGGGATTCGTGGCACTCGGTGCCTGGGGCTGCGTCGGGCCGTCGTCCGAAGTCGAGAGCTCCACCACCAAAATCGAAAAGGTGGAGACTGCCGCCAAGCGTCTGCTCGACAAAGAGACGCTCAACCAGGCGAACTTCACTCAGGTCTGGGCCACTGAAACCTCGTTGGGGCCGATCGAACAGATCTGGTTTTTGGGTGGGAATCTCTACATCACGAGCCCCGATTCCCGAGGTAACTACACTTTGCGAAAGATCAGCGGCGAGAGTGGATTGACCGCTTGGACCCACCCGCTCGCGGAGAAGCTCAAGTACGCCCCTTCGCTCTATAACTACGAGAACGAAGTTCAGCGAACGCCGGAGCTCTTCATCGTCGAGGATGACTCGATTGTTCGCCTCGACGATAACGCCGGATATCCGATGGTTCCGATGATCGAGACGGGAGTTGCGGTTTCGACTCCGGTTACCGCGACCCGCGAACACGTCTTCGTGGGCTCATGGAACAATCGGGTTACTGGATTTCGAAAGTCGGACGGTGTTCGCGAGTGGAGCTATCTGACTGGGGGCTCGGTCGTCGCGGCTCCCGAAGTCGGGGATCTCGACCTCTACGTGGGCTCTGAAGATGGCACCGTGACGCGTCTCAATGCCGGCGTCGGCTACAAGTCGGATACCTCGTGGGATTTTGAGACGGGGGGTCGAATCACGGCCACGCCGCTCTTTTTCCGCGATCGGATCTACACCGGTTCTTACGACTACAAAGTCTACTGTTTGGACGAGTTTAAAGGATTCAAACGTTGGAGCTATGTGGCCGACGCCCCGATCGGTCAGCGCATCGTGCCGTTCAAGGAGACCCTGTTTGCCGTCTCGGAGCGGACTTCGCTGAGCGGTGAAGTCACCACCAAGCTTATCGCACTCAAGGCAACCGACGGCGATTTCCTCTGGGAGCGAGATGGGATTGCTCGCGTCGTCGCGGCCGATTCCCTCTACTGCTACGCGCTCGATCAGGAAGAGACGCTGCACAGTATTCGTCACTCCGACGGCGAGTCCGATCGAACTCTCGACCTCTCCCAATTTGACTATGTCTTGGGTCAAGATGCCGAGAAGGGTATTAAGAGAGATCACTGGGGTCTCTTCTTCGTCGCGACCGCGGAGGGATATCTTCAAGCGATTAAGCCCAGCAAACGGTAGTAGTCCGCCTGCGAGTTGCTGTCAGCTTTGAGGCTGGTCAGATTTCGTTGCGTGGATCAGCGGTGTGCGTGCTTGCGGGCAAATGGTGGGGGGTGGTTCACGCGCCCCAATGTTCGCCAGCCTCAGCTGGAATCGCTTCTTTAGCCGGGCTGCTAACCCCCTCAGCTATCCTTCGAACCCGGCCTCTGTTCGGCTGATAAGAGCGTCGAAAAAATGTGAGCGAGCGTCCGTTCCGGGCGCTCGCTCTTTTTGGGGTGCCTGGACCGAACTCGAAGACCGAGTTGATAGAGGCGTCCTTCTCCGTCCCAGCTCTTGAGGCCCAGAACGCTGAGGAGTTCGTCGGGGCCGTGCGCCGATTCGTTGACCAACGCGGGATAAACCGGACGAAGGCCTTCCGGCACTCCGCTACTCCGTAGGATTTCAGAGACGGAGGCGTGTCCAAATTGGCACTGAAGACGGTCGTCTGAGCCTACGGGTCGGACTCGTAGGCTGCTCTCGGCGGGAACCGCGATCGAGTATCTCAAATCGGCGGACTCGGGAGCCCTCATGCTGAGCCAGAGCTCGAGCGGAAGCGGATCTAGCTCGACCCAACGATCGCTTTGAACCGGGCGAGAGACGAGCCGATCGGGCCAAACCAAATCAAAGTAGAGGTAGAGGCGCGTCGCCACTCGCTCGAGTGAGACACCCCCGGGGAGCTGATACTTGTGTCCCGCACTGCCGAATACGAGCTGATCGAAGTGTTCGTAATGGTCGTGGGTCAGCCCGCTCGATTGAATCTCAAGGATTGACCAAAGTTCGCGCAGGACCGAAGCGCGCCGCAGACGCGTGAGTCGCCGCAGAATCGGGACCCGGAGCACCGCGGATTCGGCTGTCCACGTGGCGGATCGTGCGAGGTCGATTTGGGTTTCGGTCCGGCTCGGAAGCAACTCTCGTGCTTCGCTTGCCAGACGCACGAGCGCCGCCTCTACTTGCGGGTTGAAGGACTTGAGGAGCGGGAGGAGCTCTTCACGGATACGGTTGCGTGTGAAGTTGGGATCGTGGTTTGAGTCATCGGAACGGTAGGGAGCGGCGAGCCGGTCGAGTTCGGCTAGAATCGACGTCTTGCTACAGCACAGAAGTGGGCGCGCGAGAATTGTCTCGCGGTCGGGGGCGAGGAGGCGAACGGGAGCCATACCGCGGAGCCCGTGCAGACTCGTTCCACGAATCGTATTGAAGAGAATCGTCTCGACCTGATCCCCGCGGTGGTGGCCGGTGAGAATCGCACCGAGATTGCGCTCTTGAGCCCAGATTCCGAAGCACTCCAAGCGAATCTGCCGGCCCGTCGTCTCGATCGATTCTCCTCGTTTTTGACTCTCCGCTCGGACGTCATGCTTTGCGACTAGTAGCGGAACCGAGAGATCACGGGCGAGTTTCCGGCAGAACGCTTCATCTTGATCCGAGTCGTCTCGGCGCAGTTGGTGGTTCACGTGGAGTAAACAGAGCTCCAGCGACGGGACCTCGGCATCGCGGTAACGAGCGACAAGGTGGGCGAGACAGGTTGAATCGGGCCCACCACTCAGAGCGACTCCGACTCCGGCAAGGCCGGATTCGACGAGCGAGTCGAGTTGAGACTTTAAGGCGTCGTAAGGTTCCATCGGCGACTCTTCAATTCGGGGAAATTGAGTATAGCCCCTGGCCGAACTGGAACTGTGGGGATTTCTCTGGATACCCCAGGCCGTCTCTTGGCTCCTACCCGCCTCCTTCTCACAGCATTTCTGGGGCTGCTAGGACTGACTGCGACCGATGTGTTTAAGCCATGCCCTCTCGAGGTGGGAAGTGTTGAGATATCGAGTCTCGGCCTTGATGGCGTCTTCGATGGAAGCGGTGTAGGTCAGGGTGCGGAACAAGCGGAAGGCGTCTTGATAGCCCAGCTTCTTGAGCAAAAAACGGACGAGCGAATTGGATTGGGCGTAGAAAACCGTGACTTCGTACTCGTCACTCGGATAGGTGGTTCTCGAGAGGAGATGTTTCACCGAGAAGAGCCGACCCTGGGAGCCCGCGTCCTTGATAACTCGATCGAAATACGCCTGTTTGAAGGCGGGCTCTTCGGTCGTGGCCATTCCCTCGTCGACCCAGAGTGGCACCTTTTTGTTCACCCCGAGGCAGTGGGGCAGCAGGACGTGGACGAGTTCGTGGGGGAGGATGGCCGATTCAAACTGCGGGGACGAAGCATCGAAGTGCATCTCATGCCCAAAGAACTTGCCAAATCGATGTTGGTGTCGGGTGAGACCGTGACTCCAGGTCGGAGCGCCAAGAGTCTTCTTGTAGGTGGCGTGGTCGGGGTGAATGTAGACCTCAACCTTCTTGGTGAGGACTTGCGCGCCCTTAAACCATTTCTTGCGAAGTCGGTCCAAATGAAACTCGAGTTGTCGCTCGATCGCCTGGGCGCGGGCCCGTACGGTGTAGTTGATAACGAAGTTGCGACCGTCGATTCGACCCGGGCGTTTGACCGCGTCGTCCCAGCGTGAAGCGGGCTTGGTCACCTGAATGCCCTGCACTTGGGCGAGGGTCTCTTCGGCTGCTCGACGCAAGCTCAGGATGTGCTCACGACTTCGAATCGTTTTATTCTCTTCACCCGCGAGAATTCGGTAGAGATCGGCCGCGGTACTCAAATTGCCGACCGACTCTTCGGCAACCGCGAGGTAGTAGACGATCGCCGGTTCGTGCGGGAGGAGCAGGTAGGTCTCTCGAAGTTGAGTGAGAGCCGTTTGGTGGGCTCCCTCATTGAGGAGCGGCACCGCCACCTGAAGCTGTGAGTAGGCGAGTGGGGCGGCGATGACACCTACGAGATCGGGTTCGTAGCTCAGACCCTTGATGTAGAGATCTCGAGCTTGCTCATACTTTTGCGCTCGGTACCGGGCATTTCCCACCACAATCGAGAGACGGGAGATCGGTTCGTTCCACCGTTCTCGATCCTCGGGATACTCCTCAATGAGCTGGTCGAATGTGCTCAGCGCTTGTTCGTACTCCCGGTCTTCCAAGTAGCTCGCGGCTAGAACTTCGAGTCGCTCTCGTTCTTGCGCAACTCGTTTGATCAGTTGCTGGTAATCGAGAAGAGCGGCATCGCTGCGGTCGAGCTTGAGCCCCTCTTGGACAAACTTCTCGACATCTCGGTATCGGCGCAGTTTCGCCGCCTTCTCGGCGCAGCCGGCGAGAGCTCGAAGCAGAGCCCCCCTACCCTTCGCATTGGGACTCTTCTCGTAGGCCTGGCGCAGGTATTCTAGGCCCTTGGTGAAGTCGTCGTGGTCGAGGAGGTACTCTCCGGTTTTCCGGAGATACTCATCTTCCCTTTCGGCAATGACTTTCTCGACGTCATCTTTGTCGATCGACATCGTGCCGTAGGCCATCTTGAGCACGTAGTAGCCGTCGATTTCGGCCGCGATCGTTCCGCGGAGCCGGTTGCCATTCTTGAGCACAATAATGTCAGCGACCACGGCAGGGCTCAGAAGGACGATCACCAAGCAGGCGAGAGCGAGGCCAAGCCGGGGTGCCGGCCGACGTTTGAGGGTCTGAGACAAGGGGATTCTCCTTCAGCCCCGAGGGGCTCGAATTCGATTTCTGCCGGGTTGGTGTACGTCTGCTTTATCGGCCTCGGCCCAACTGCCCTTGCCGGATTTCCTCAAAATTCACGACGGGTTATAATCGGGGTTTTCGCAGAGCTCGGTCTCTCCCTGAGCTCGATTGATTGACCAGAGGAGCGAGCTCTTTGCCTTCGAATGAGTCTGGGGAATATCACATCGATCCACTATCGAGCCGGTACGCCTCCATCGCGATGCGGAAAATCCTCAGTCCTCGGCGACGGGCCCTCGTCTGGAGAGATCTCTGGATCGAGCTCGCGGCCAAGCAGGCGTCGCTCGGACTCTCAATTGCGCCGGAACAGGTCGAGTCCATGCGGTCGCACCGTGACGACCTCGACTTGGAACGAGTGGCTGAACTCGAACTCGAGCTGCGTCACGATGTGATGGCGCACGTTCACCACTTCGGCGAAATCTGTCCGGAGGCGCGCGGAATAATCCATTGGGGGGCGACTTCCTGTTATGTCACCGACAATGGCGACGCGCTGATCTTTCGCGAAGCGCTCGACCTCGTCGCTGACCGATTGCTCGCGGTCATCCACTCGCTCGCAGACTTCGCGGCAGCCGAGAAGAGTCGTCCGACCCTCGGCTGGACCCATCTGCAGCCGGCCCAACTCACCACTGTCGGGAAGCGCGCGGCAACTTGGGTTCAAGACCTCGTCTGGGTTTACCAGAGCCTGACTCGGCTCCGGGAGGAGTGGCCCTTTCGCGGAGTGAAAGGGACGACGGGTACTCAAGCCTCTTTTCTACAGCTCTTCGGAGGCGACGGCGCCCAAGTCGATCGACTCGAGCGAGCGGTGGCCGAGGCGCTGGACTTCCGAGAGATCTCGCCATTAACCGGGCAGACCTACTCTCGGTTGTGGGATTACCGGCTGCTAAGTGAACTCGCGGGGCTCGGGGTGGTGCTGCACAAGATCTCGAATGATCTGCGGATACTTCAGAGTTGGGGTGAGATCGAAGAACCCTACGAAGAAAAGCAGATCGGCTCTTCAGCGATGCCTTACAAGCGCAATCCAATGCGATCCGAGCGGCTGAGCGCGCTCGCCAAAGCGCTCATGGGAGATGTCGGGTCGGTCGCGAGCATGGCGGCGACGCAGTGGTTTGAGCGGACGCTCGACGATAGCGCCCTGCGTCGAATCAAGATCCCCGGGGCGTTTCTGCTCGCCGATTCGATGCTCATACTTGCGCAGAACATCAGTTGCGGACTCATCGTTCACCCCGAAGTGATCGAACGTCGTGTCCGTGAACAGCTCCCCTTTATGGCGGCTGAGGAGGTGCTGATGGAGGCGACACAACGTGGTGGAGACCGCCAGGACCTCCACGAAAAGATCCGCCAAAAGGCTTGGCAAGCGGCGAATCAACTCAGGGCTCGGGGAGGTGACAACCCCCTTCGAGAGTTGCTCGAGCAGGAAGATGAACTGCGCGAGGCTCTCAACGCGCTGCCGGATTGGGATCCCGTGCGCTTTACTGGGCGCGCCGCAGAGCAGACCGAACGATATCTTCGCGACGTCGTCGACAAGTTGCCTCGGCCCCGGGCCGACTCCGACAGCGATCTTAGGGTCTGACGCGGATGGCGCGCGGCCGAGTCATCTTTCGAACCAGCCGATCGGTCAAAGTTCAATCCTCCGAGGCCAACTCGACCGTCTACGACTGCCACTTTCGAGGGCGCCTCAAGCGATCGCGCACTTCGATCGTCGTCGGCGATTTTGTGGAATTCGAACTTTCGCACGACGGAACTGGAGTCATCGAATCGGTTGAACCGCGGCAGAACAAGCTATCGCGGCGTCGAGAGGTCGGGGGTGGGAGCGAGGTCATCCTCGCGGCAAACCTCGACCAAGTGATCGCACTCTTTTCGGCTCAGCAGCCACGACTCAAGTTTTCCGCCCTCGACCGGGTCCTCGTCGCCGCGGATCGGCAGGGTCTCCCCGCGCGGATCGTCGTCAACAAAATCGATCTCGGCCTGACGCAGGAAATCGAAGCACGGCTCGCCGAGTACAACAGCATCGGATACGAAGTCCATTGCATCAGTGTCGAGGAATCGATCGGGATCGAGGCTCTCCGTCGAGATCTCGAGGGCCGAGCCACGGTCGTCGCCGGGCCCTCCGGGGTGGGGAAGTCGTCGCTCTTAAGTCGACTGCTCGGAATTCCGATAAGGGTGGGTGCGGTAAGCCACGCCAATGAGAAGGGTCGACACACGACGACTTCGGTCACTTGGTACCCTTACGGGCACGGAGCTCTCATCGACACCCCCGGGTTTCGGGACTACGGACTCTGGGGGCTCGACCCAACGGAATTGGGCCGATCGATGCCGGATCTCTCCCAATACACCGGACTCTGTCATTTTCGAGACTGTCTACACCGGCAAGAACCGAACTGCCGAGTCCGGGAAGCCGTCGAGGCGGGTGAGATTTTTAAGAGCCGCTACCAGAGTTATCTCTACATGCTCGATTCGCTCGAGGGCTCTGGCTGAGACCGGGTGGCCAACCCCATTGAAAAGCCGTCTCGTGTGAGGCAGCAATACTCTTGGCCATTGAGATACCTCGGGTCGCTCCGATTTTTTGAAATAGTCTGCGGGATCGAAGCGCTCGCCTCGTCTATCGCGGTTGCGAGTCCAGGCCGCTACTCTCCGCCGGGCGTGGTAAGATAGCGGGCTGTCGATGGGGTGCGACTGAGCTGGGCGCGGAGCTCGACTCTCTATCGACGCACTCGTCGGTCTGGAGACAAGAGTAGAAGAACCATGGCACGAGACGCGCACGACAAACCGGCCGCGACTCCGTTTGATCCCCAAATGGTTGAACGGGCCCTCGCGGGGGAGGCAACCGCATTCGCAGCCCTTGTCGATGGGCACCGGCGAGTCGCGACCGCAGTCGCCTACAGCATTCTCAAGGAGCGTCACCTCGCCGCTGACGCAGTCCAAGAAGCCTCTCTCAAGGCCTACCAGAAGATTGATACCTTGCGTGAGCGCGAGCGCTTTCCGGCCTGGTTTGTGAGTATTGTCCGTGCGACGGCTCTCGATCTCGCTCGTCGTCGAGAGCGATACGGCACCCGCGAAGTCTCACTCGGTGATCGCGAACCCGCGCCCTCAACTCACTATCCCCGAGCTTCGACCAATCCACGGGATCGGCTCGAACGGGAGGAAGAGGGCCGACGCTTTTGGGAAGCCCTCGCCGAACTACCAGACGAATATCGAGAGGTCATTATACTGAAACACATGGAGGGGCGGTCCTACCGAGATATCTCTCGGCTTATCCAGGTGAGTGTTTCGGCGGTTGAATCACGGCTATTCAGAGCGCGCCAAGCCTTACACCAAGCACTCAAGAGACTCGAAGAGAGCGGTTTGAATTCGCGGCGCGTTGAGGCTGAGGGACGGGCAAATCCACTCGACGCACGCACGGCTATCGAGTCCTCTGCGCAAGCGCGGGTTCGCTCCCATACGCAGCCTTTGTCCCAAAAGAATGGAGCGCGTCGAGATGAGTGACCGCGGCCAACTCGCGAAACGCTGCCAGCTCGCGAGACGCTGGATGTCTCAGCAACTC
>CAYZYD010000024.1:0-14808 GCA_964482505.1 uncultured Planctomycetia bacterium
TTCCGCCAGTGACCTGGAAGCGAGTCTCAATGCGGGTGAGCTGGGACCCGAACGCGACCCCATCCCTTTCCCCGTCACGAGTGTCGAGAAGGCGGAGTCGATCGGAGCTTGGACGGGCTTCCGCGTCGTCGGTGAGCGAGAGGGGGTCGCTGAGGACGCGACGAATCTCGAGCGCAACCTGCGCGAGCTCGCTTACACAATCCTCCGCTCCGCTGAAACCGCTTCGAAAGTCGACCTCGCCGATCCGTTTCCCGAGGTGAGCTCGATCGGATCCCGAGTGGCGCAGGATCTTCAAAACAAGGTCTTCCTGGCCATGATCCTCGCCTTCGCTGCGATTGTCTTCTACGTCTCCATCCGATTCGAGTTGACCTTCGGCCTCGCGGCTATCGTCGCGCTCTTCCACGATATCCTCGTCAGTATCGGCGCGGTGGCGGTGGGGGATATGCTCTTTGGCTCCTTCCTGAACCTCAAAATCAACCTTCCGGTCGTCGCTGCCTTCCTGACCGTCGTCGGTTACTCGCTCAACGACACGATTGTCATCTTTGACCGGATTCGGGAGAATCTGAGCAGTAAGAAGAAGCGGGTCGACATCAAGGAGCTCATCAATACGTCGATCAACCAGACACTCGGTCGAACCTTGCTGACGTCGGTGACGACATTTCTCGTGACCCTAATTCTGCTCATCTGGGGGGGGGAGGCGCTCCACGGCTTTGCATTCGCGCTCTGTATCGGAGTGATCGTCGGTACCTACTCGTCGATGTATGTCGCGAGCCCGGCTCTGATCTACTTCATGAATTGGGCGCAGCAGCGTCGCGAGGCAATCCTTGCGGAGGCAGAAGCCGAGGCGAGCGGATCGCGAGCGTAAGCTCGGCTTGAGCGAATCGAAAGAGCGAGCAACGGACCGAATTTTCTTCGGTCCTATGCTCGCTTTTTGCTTCGGTTGAGTTTTTAATACTCACTCGTAGAGAGGGCGAGCCGTCTCGCACTCTTACGAGTCCCCGCCATTTGCCTTCTTGCGACTGTGCCTTTTCCATACGGGCTTCAAGTGCCTACTTTAGCACCTCTTCTCAAAGGTGTCTTAACGGTGCCGAGGGAGCCATGCCACGGTCGAGTGCCTTTCAACCGGTACGAGTCCCGGCTTCGCCCGTAAAACGAATTGGCCATGAGTCTCATTCAGGGCAACCCGCCAAACAATTTCTCCTCCGTTTCGAGAGTGCGACTCTTGGGGCTCGGGTGTGTCGCTGTTTTTGGGCCGAGTCCCGTCGGGGCTCCCTCGATCCAAAACCGTGCCTCGCTCGCTTCTTCAGGTCGTCGGAAGCGGCCGGAACTAAATACGATATCGCCGCCTCGCTTGCCGATCTGGTTCGGGAGCGATTGAGAAAGTAGCTCGAAGGGAACTCTGAATGGGCACCGGTACTAAACTTGGCCTCCTCGTGTGCCTCTTTATGGTTGTGATCGTCATCGTCATCCTGCTGGAGCGCGGGATCGACGCGGACTCAGACGACCAACCCACTAGTCTTTCCAAGCTCGCGGGCGAGTCGGAGTCATTGGAGGAGTCCCGCGCATCCAGTCGCCTGGGTCGCGGTGATGTTTCTCCCTCAACCTCGGACTCAGAGGCTCGTTATTCCTCGGCCAGCGCTTACGATTCGGCGATTGAGTCGCGCGACGAATCATCAACGTCTCGCCCTCCCGCCGAAGTCTCAGGTCCTGCGAGCCACGATGGGCCCGACTGGTCTGGAGATGGGTTTGGCAGAGTCCGACCCGTCGGTCTCGATCTTTCCCCGCTCGGACTCGATGAAAGTTCAGAGTCTCCCGAAATTACGGGCGATCCGAAGGCGTCGGTTGTCGATCCGAGTCGATTCGGAGTCGACCCGCTCGCTAAGGATTCCGGTGCGAGCTCGACCGAAGTAATGAGCCCACGCGGGGAGAGAAACCCTGACAAACCGAGCGGTGTCGAGCCGGTCAAGAAGCGTGAGGTCGAAATTGCGACGCCTGAGAAGCGTCAAACCGGTTACCGTATTTACACCGTTCAGACCGGTGATAGCCTCTGGGAAATTGCCAAGGACGCTTATGGGAGCGGAGTCCATTTCCGCGAAATTCTGCGCGCAAATCCCGGTATCAATGAGTCGGATCTCCTCAAGGTGGGGGCGGAACTCAAGCTTCCGCCGCTCTCCGATGTCAAAAAACGGCAACCGAAGTCTGCACCGGTAGGTGCCGGTGAGTATGTGGTGGTCAAGGGAGACAGTCTCTACCGCATCGCCGAGAAGCTTTACGGCAAGGGATCGCGTTGGGGAGAGATTCTCAAGCTCAACCCGGGTCTCGACCCCGACCGGATCAAGGTCGGTGCCGTGATCAAGGTGCCTCCGAAGACGAGCTCGGACTAATCGCAGTCGGCTGACTCTCTATCCGAAAGCTGCCGACTCAGCGAGTTCGGTTACAGACTGGGCCCAACAAACTGGGCCTCAACAAAAAGGAAGCGCGCTCTCCGTGGTTCGGGGAGCGCGCTTCTTTTTGCGACCAGGTTGTTGGTCGAGGAGTCGTATTACTCTTCGACGTCGGGGTCGGTAGGCAGCACTTCTTTGATCACCCGAACACATTTCTTGCTCTCTTTGATCCCCGGAACCCCTCGGTATTTCTTCTTGCCCTGGATACAGAGCGTTACCAGCGATTCCGCGCTGAGTCCGGTATCGATAATATCTCCGGGTTTTAGGGTCAGGATGTCTTCGAGGCTGAGCGGAGTTTCCGCGAGGATCGTCGAGAGATCCATCGTCGAATTGAAGATATTCTGAAGGATCTGCTGACGACCACCCGAGCGATCGCGAGGACGGGACGAGGTGAACCAATTGCTCTGAGAAAATTCGGGCATAATCGGTTCGATCACTTTGAAGGGGATACAGATATTGATCATCCCTGAGTACTCACCCATGAGCGCTTCGAAGCTCAGGAGGACGATCGGTTCATTGGGAGCGACGATTTGGAGCAGGAACGGGTTGGACTCCGTTTCGTAGAGGTCAAACTGAATCGATTTCACGCTCTCCCAGGTTTCTGAGAGCTGCTGAATGACGCGGGATAAAATCGTGTTGACGAGTGCGAGCTCGATGTTGGTGAAGGGACGCTCGAGATAGAGCGCTTCGGTCTTGCCCCCTCCGAGCAGTCGGTCGATGATTGGGTAGAGTATCGAGGGATTGACCTCGAGGATAATATTGCCCTCGAGGGGCTTGCAAGAGAGCAGGTTGAACGAGGTCGGAATCGGCAGCGACATCGTGAATTCCGAATAGGTGAACTGCTCTACGGAGATGAGTCGCACTTCGATGATAGTGCGCAGATACCCCGACAGCGAGGCGCTCACATTGCGCGCGAAAACCTCGTGGAGGGCTTCGAGCGCGATGACCTGGCTCTTCGAAACCCGTTCGGGGCGCTTGAAGTCGTAGACATTGATCTGGTGTGACGGAAGCGCGTTGTACTGCTCAAAGCCCGCGATGCGACCGTCACTACCGTCGGGTCCCCCTTGCCCGTCACATTCCTCATTCATGTTCTGAACGAGATTGAGAAGGGCGTCGACTTCGTCTTGGCTCAGGGCTTCAGGCATAGATCACCGCAGCTTGAGATGGTCTTCGAAATGTCCAGGCGCACTCGACTCGGCCCACGCTCGCCGACTTGCCGGGAATGTGCCGTCCTCGAGGAGATCAGCCTCGCAAACAGCCGCGAATCTACTAAACCGGACACTCTTAGTGCTTTCGGTCAAGTCGGCCCTCAGCTTGAATTGCTGTCGGGACCTTGAACCTGCGGGTCTGGGTACCAGGGGCCGGTAGAAAGACTCGAAAAGCGGAATCTCGAACAAGGAGAACATTCTGGGGATTCTGAGAAGGTTTCGCCCGAAATTCCTCACCGCCTCTCGTCGAGACGGAACCGCGCAGGTTGCGGTCCGCCTCGTGCCGAGAGATTCTCGGCCGTTGGACCTCTTTCCTCCTCACGTTGATCCTTCCACTGGGTGGCAACGCTCGTAACTGGTCAGCTCCGGCTATTCTGGGGGCTGTCCGAGAGCTGCGTTGCCGTTTTCGCGGACCTCTTCGATGGTTGCTCCCTGGGGTCTGAGACCGAGAGTCCGGCGGAGGACTGTGTCGCGATAGACCGCATCGGTCGAGAGGGCGGTTCGCTGTCGCTGGATAGTACGGCTCTCTTCGGCCAGGGATTCGAGTTGCTTCTCCGCCTCGTGACGCTCGCGCTCGAGTCGGCGCGTCTCTTCGTAGCGAGGAATATTGACAAAGCTCGCCAGGATACAACTGCTACCGATTAAGAAGAGGACATACTGAGCCGCACCGTGGTCGAGCCACGCAAAGCGCACCAAGCCGGCGCAGCCGTGGGTGAAGTTGGCAAGGAGAGCCGCGAGAGGCCGTTCGCGCGGGTCGAGTCTCCGCGAGCGCTCAGCCGCGGCGGGTTGATCTACGGCGGGCTGAACAGCGGCTATTTGATCAGCGGCTGGTTGATCAGCGGCTTGATAGTGAGAACCACGCTTTCTTTGACTCACGTTGGTCATCTCGGCCTGACCGATCCGAAGCCGACGGCTTCCCCCCGAGCCGAGTCGTTGCACCCCCATGGCAGTTGCAAACTGCGGTCGCCAAGCGACCGCCGATTCTCCAGGCTACCGATAACATCACGACGTCAAAGCGCTGCCGGCCGAATACCCGGTTGCAGCTTTTGGCGAAGTGATCTGGAGTTCGACTCGAGTTTGAGCGGAAGGCCCTGTCCGGTTCGACACCTATGCGTGCGTACCCCAGGAATTTAACCGGCCCTGCCTCATTGCAAAAGAGGATCTCGAAACAAAATAGGGGGGCGGCTCGGGTCGCTCGGAGACGAACGTCACCATCTCTAGAATTGCATCAAAATCGCACCGCCGCGGTGGTCTCAACAAAGACCGCCGCGACCTCTACCAGCCCACCGGCCCGTACTGAGCTTCCGATTCCAACATCTCGCCGATGCGAAGGAGTTGATTGTACTTGGTGTTGCGGTCGGTTCGGCAGGGGGCGCCCGTTTTGATCCAGCCAGCGCCGGTCGCAACCGCGAGGTCCGCGATGAAGTGATCTTCGGTTTCCCCGGAGCGGTGCGAGATCACCACGCGAAAGCCGGCCTGCTGAGCGAGCTCGATAGTATGCAGCGTTTCGGAGACCGTTCCTACCTGATTGAGCTTGATCAATATCGCATTCGCCGCGCGCTCTTCGATCCCGCGGACAAGTTTGGATTCTTGAGTGACGAAGAGGTCGTCTCCGATCAATCGGATGCGGTCGCCGATCGTTTGCTGAAGTTGCTTCCACCCCTCCCAGTCGTTTTCGTCGAGCCCGTCCTCGATCGAGATAATCGGAAAGCGATCGACGAGGTTCTTGTAATGATCGACGAGAGCGGCGGGGTCGAGCGTCTTCTCGAGACCCGCGAGATGGTACTGCCCGTCGCGATGAAACTCACTCGCGGCGACATCGAGGGCGAAGGCGATCTGTTCGTCGCGGCCGACTCGATAACCCGCCGCCTCGACGGCTTGCGTGAGAATTTCAAGCACCGCCTCATCTCCGGGGAGGTCCGGGGCAAAGCCTCCTTCGTCTCCAACCGCGACCGAGAGACCTTTCGCGTCGAGTTGCTTTTTCGACTCGTGGTAAATCTCAACCGACCAGCGCAGACCTTCGACAAAGTTGGGAGCACCGACCGGGGCGATCATAAACTCCTGGAAGTCGATCGAGTTATTGGCGTGAGCACCGCCGTTGACGACGTTGAGAAGCGGGATCGGCAGCCGGCGAGCCGAGGGGCCCCCGAGGTAGCGGAAGAGCGGGAGCGAGGAGGAGTCCGAAGCCGCGCGACAAACCGCCAGCGAAGTGGCGAGAATCGCATTGGCCCCAAGGCGACTCTTGTTGTCGGTCTCGTCGATCGAGCAGAGATGCGCGTCGATGCCCTCCTGGTCGAGTGCGTCCCAACCGACGAGTTCCTCGCGGATCTCATCGTTTACATGCCCGATCGCCCGCTCGACCCCTTTGCCGCACCACTCGGTTCCGCCATCCCGGAGTTCGACCGCTTCCGCCTCGCCCGTGCTCGCCCCCGAGGGCACCGCGGCGCGGCCGGCCGAACCATCGTCGAGAAGGCAATCGACCTCGACGGTCGGATTACCGCGGGAATCGAGAATCATGCGTGCGAGGATCTCAACGATGGTGCTCATGACCAGGTCTTCCTAATTGAGGTTTGAGTCGGCTGGAGGTGGCTGCGAACCGCGAACGATCCGCGGGAAGCGCGGCCTACAGAAGGCGTGCGTGAGCGATCTTCGCGAGAACGAGAAGAATGACTCTGCGAGCGCTCAGGGGCTGGTATGATCGGGCCTTCACCCAGATTGTGACTTGGCTAAAGGACCCTCGCAATGCTGAAATCGACACGCATTCCACCCGACGACGAGTCGGATCCCGAATACCCCGAGGAGAGCCCTCGGCGTCGATCGGGGCGTGCTGACCAGCGGGTGCCCCCTGCACGACACATTTCGATCCTTCCGAATCTTGTCACGCTCGGCAACGCAGTCTGCGGCTTTGCCGCCCTCGGGTTTATCGCGAAGTTTCACCACGCGGTGCCGGGAACCGTCACTCATCTCGAGGCCGCCGCCTGGTTGATTCTGCTCGGCATGGTCTTCGACGTCTTTGATGGTCGGGTCGCTCGAATGACCGGAACCACAAGCGCTCTCGGCGCTCAGCTCGACTCACTCTGCGACCTCGTCACCTTCGGACTCGCGCCGGCCGGGCTCATGGTCAAACTTCACAAGACGGTGCATATCGGCGGGACGTGGGACAAGGTGGTCTGGCTCTTCGGTCTCGCTTATTTTCTCGGGGCACTCTTGCGGCTCGCCCGCTTTAACGTAGAACACGAAAACAGCTCGGAAGAGCATCTCTGCTTTAAGGGGATGCCAACTCCCGCCGCTGCGGGTTGTGTTGCGGGTTTGGTGATCTGTTACTTCTGGCTCGACAGTTGGCAATCCTGGGAGCTGCGGCTCCTCTCGGACGCTCCTCCGCTCTGGGCGAGCGGTGTCCAGAGTCTTATCGCGGGGGCGCTCCCGTTCCTCTCGTTCTTTTGTGGCTTTGCGATGGTCGCTCACCAACTTCGCTATCCACACGTACCGAACTTTCTGTTTCGACGCGCTTCGTTCGACACTCTTGTCTATCTTGTGTTCGGACTGACTCTTGTCTTCATCACGGTTGAGCTCTTTCTCGGAGTCGTCTTCCTGACCTATCTCATCTGGGCGCCGGTGCAAGCGCTCAGAAGCCGCTCCTCCGCGATTGACCGTTGGGGTGAGGGAGACTCTGGGGAATCCAAGGAGCCAGCACCCGGGGAGAGAGAGTCCCCGTCCACGCCTTGGTCTCATCGAGGGAATACGCTACCAGAGTCTTCGGAGCCGAGACGCACTTATCCGACCGAGGACCCTCGTGGCTAGCGGTAGCTCAACCTCCGACCTCGTTTGGACCGCGCTCGCATTCGGATCGAATCTCGGAGCGCGAATCGAGATGATCTGTGCCGCACTCGCGGAACTACAGGTGCGCGAACTCTTCGAACTCCGAGCGGCCTCTTCGATCTACGAGACTCCGGCTCTGGGCCCTCCCCAGCCCGATTATCTCAACCAGTTTGCCGTCGGTTGGACCCGAACTCCGGCGCTCCAATTTCTCGAAGCAGTCAAGCGTGTCGAGCGTGACCTCGGGCGTTGCCACGCCGAGCGTTGGAGCCCTCGAGTCATTGACATCGATATCTTGACCTACGGCGCGATCGTGGTTGAGACCGAACGGCTCGCAATTCCGCACCCGGGTCTCGCTTCGCGTCGATTTGTCTTAGAGCCCTGGTCGGAAATTGACGCAGAGTTTGTCGTTCCCGGTCACCACGCGACGGTTGGGGAATTGCTTGGACGTCTTGAAGATTCGACGGAAGCCAAGAAGGTCATCGATCGAGACGAGCTGATCCCGGGAATGAGGTATTTGGGGTGAAGGTGCTCGAGAGCTTGAGTGAGCTACGCAGTTGGCGGCGCGGACTCGACTCCGACGATCTCGGCTTCGTGCCGACGATGGGGGCTCTCCACGAGGGTCACGACCGACTCGTCGAGCGAGCGGTCGAGGAGAGCTCGCACACCATCGTCAGTATCTTTGTCAACCCGAAGCAGTTTGGAGCGGGCGAAGACTTCGACGTCTACCCTCGAACCCGAGAGGCGGATCGCAAGCGGCTGGCGGGCCTCGGTGTTGACGCAGTCTGGTTTGGTCGGACCGAAGAGCTCTACCCCGCGCAGTTTGCCACTCAGGTCGAGTTGCCGAGTTTGAGTACAACTCTCTGTGGGCCCACGAGGCCCGGCCACTTTGCTGGGGTGGCGCTGATCGTGCTCAAGCTCTTCAACCTCGTGCAACCGCGCCGCGCTTACTTCGGTCGCAAAGACTATCAGCAACTGGTGATGGTCGACCGCATGGTGCGCGACTTGAATCTCGATATTGAGATACGATCCTTGGGTATCGTTCGCGAAGAAGACGGCCTCGCGCTTTCGAGTCGCAATCGCCGACTGACGGCGGGGGGGAGGGAGGTCGCTTCGGTCTTGTTCCTCAGTCTGTCACAAGCGCGCGAGCTCTACACAAACGGCTGTCGGGAAGCGGCGAAGATCGTGCTCGAGGCTGTCCATCGCCTTCGAGAGGAGCGTCGCATCAAGATTGAATACGTCGAGCTCGTCGACGCCCAAACTCTCGAAGAGCTCAGGCTAACCATCGACCGCCCGGCGGTTCTGGCCGCGGCGATCTGGATCGATCGGGTGCGGCTCATCGACAACATCGAACTCGAGCCCTCCCCTGGAGTTTCGCATTGATCCGGATTCGGAGCGCTCAGACGATTCGTCCCGGCGCCATTGCGAGCTGCGACACTCCCGCGAAGATCAACCTCTTCCTCGAGATAATGGGGCGCCGGTCGGACGGCTACCACGATCTCGAGTCCCTCATGGTTCCGATACCTTGGTATGACTCGATCTCCTTAACGGTGCAAAGCGCGGGAAACGACGAGCTCGATATCGACATTCCCGAACCGGTCGGTTCGCTTGCGGCGAGCCCGCTTGAGCCCGAGCCAGACAACCTGATCTTACGTGCTCTCAAACTCTTGAGAGCGAGTTATGACTTGCCTCCCTTTCGAATCCAGCTGACAAAGCGCATCCCGGTCGGGGCGGGTCTCGGTGGGGGGAGCGGTAATGCGGCCGGAATTCTCGCCTTGGTCAATGACTGGTTTCAGCTCGGGCTCACCGACGAAACTCTTTTGAGCTACGCGGCCGAGCTCGGATCAGACGTACCGTTCTTTTTGCTCGACGGACCGGCGATCGCGCGGGGTCGTGGAGAGCAGCTGACCCGCTGGAGTGACTCACTCTTCGGGAACCAAACTCTCTATATCGTGCTCTTGTTTCACGAACAGATGTGTTCGACGCCCTCGGTCTTTCAGGGGCTGAGTTTCCCCTTGACTTCGCCCGATGGCCCCATTAGCTTCGATTTTGCGTTGTTTGCCCAGCAGGATGGCTTTCAGCGCTGTTTCAATCGACTTCAAATGCCCGCGCTTGAGGCTCTACCGCAGCTCGAATCAACCGCGGCTTGGCTCGGGCGGTCTATTTTAAGTGTGCAGGTTACTCCTTCGAACTCGAAGCAGGTCGATTCTAAGAAGGTCGATTTGAAAAGGGCCGATTCGAATAAAAACGATTCGAACAAGTGTGAATCGACGGAGTACAATCTCGCCCCAGCTGAAGAAGCTGAAAGATCGAAAGGAAATGGAAGCGGGCAGCATACAAACCAAAGCCGGGTTCGTCGGATCAGTCGGAACACGGGCCAGCCGGTAAAGGCGGGCGACGAGTCGCCTCGTCTCGAGCTAGAGTGTACTGGGTTCGGTACGCAAGACTCCCCCCCCAAGGATACGGGTTTATCGCGGGAGGGAGCGAGTTACGGACGACGTTGGGCTATGACTGGAAGTGGCTCGACCTTCTTTGTCCTTACGCCAGTTCGGGAAGAAGCGGAAGTGATCGCGCGTCGGGCCAAATCGGAGCTTGGCCAGGATACACGAGTGATCGCCTATCCCGGTTCTTAATCGGTTAGAGCGGCGTTTGGCCGAGGCAGAAGTGCCGAAACAACCGCGTCTCGGCGGAGTGCCAAAACAACAGCGTAAAAAAGCAGGCGATTGGGGCAGCAAAACAAGTCGCAGGAACCACCGAGCAGCAGCCTTGATTTCAGAGAACTGGGTTTCGCACGAGCGAACTCTGAGCTTGAGGCGATAGAACTCCTTCACTGGAGGGACTCACACCTTGGAGATTACCGAAGTTCGGGTCAAACTCGTTGACCAAGACAAGCTCAAGGCTTTTTGTAGTATTACGATCGATAACTCCTTCGTTATTCGTGACCTCAAGATTATTGAAGGCGCAAAGGGTCTCTTTGTGGCGATGCCGAGCCGCAAACTGACCGTGCGCTGCCGTCGCTGTGGTTCGAAAAATCAGGTTCAGAGTAATTACTGTGCGGAGTGTGGAACTTCGATGCCGCCCGACCGGCGCGGACGCTCGAAAGATGGTCGACTCAAGCTGCATGCTGATATTGCGCACCCAATTAACTCGAGCTGCCGAGAGCAGATTCAATCTCGAGTGCTCAATGATTTTGAGCTCGAATGTCAGGCGGCGGCGGAGCCGGGTTACGAGCCGCAATCTTTCGACGACTACGACGATGAGTTTGATACGGAAGAGCTCTACGCCGGAGGTGGACGAGAGTCAGAAGGCGAAGGATCCTCCGGCCCTCGAGTCCCCGCGGATTCTCCCTATGCTATTCTTAACGCTCACTCGACTGGCCCCGAACCCGAGACGACGGATCCGGAATCGACTCCCTCGAGAAGCCTGAACCGAAAGGAAGCTCGCGAAGCCGACCTTCCGTCCGAGCTGGGCGCGAGTGAGGACCGCGAGGACACTTCCCATGGAGCGCCGCGATCTCAACCCGCCACATCTCAACCCGCCCCTAGGAGTTCGCGCCTCTTCGACTCCGAGGTCCCCGAGGATAACTTTGGCGACGCCTTTGGCGCGGGACTGTTTTCCTAACCGTTCGTCAAACCGTGGACACACTGAGGTGTCTCGATAAAAGGTGTTTCTATAGAAGCGCCGATTTGCATCCGTACAGCCTTAAGAAGTCATTCCAGGTGAGGCCGGCGGCGATGCCTGGGGATTGAACGGCAAGCGTTTGCCCGCAGGCGGCGCTGGCGCCGATCTCACCTGACTCAAATCGAAATCACTTTGCGGTGGGGTTGCTGGTCTCGGGTCGATCCGAATTATGCTTCGAAGAATTCCTCACCCGCGACCGAAGATATCGGTATGCTGACGGTAGAGGGGTGACGGTCGGAGAGATGACTTGTCAGGGTTGCGAAACCGAGTCAAACTCCCGCTGTGACCCTTTGCTGGCCGTCGCCCCAGGAGCTTTCGAGCGGAATGTCACGCGACCCTAGCAGCCCGCCCGAAAACTGCTTTCGGTTCGGGAGGTCGAGAATTCGAGCCCAGTGCCTCGGGCTAACCGAAGGCGTATTGGCCATACGTCGTGGTTCGCCGGGGGCGCTGGGCGAAGGAAGCTCGGCCTCCCGCGCGGAATGAGTTTTCGGGCGGGCTGCTAGCCCGAATCGTCCTCGCCGAATCGTAGACTCGAATCGCAATCCCTGGCCGTCTGAATCTCTGACTGGTTGAGCCCCTGACTTGTTAAGCTGCCTGACTTGCTAAGCTGCCTGACTTGCTAAGCTGCTTGCCTGGCTGAGCTGCTGACTGGGCTGAGCCGTTGGCCGTCTGAGTTTGTCCTTTATAAGGAAATCGGCCTCGATCAGGAGGACGGTCCATGGCCCATATGATTCTAGCCTTGCGATCGCCTCGGCTCTGCGGAAGCCGAAGCCTGCGCTCATAGCGCTGCGACGTACATTCTCAGTGGAGCCGCCACGTTCAACGCCGCTTGCTGAGTGCTACCCGCACTTGCTGCCGTCGGGCGCAGTGTCGCCCTGCAACTGAAAAATTGTGGTGTGACAGCGCGCCTATCAGCCCGAAGAGAGACCTTTTAGTCCCGGAAAGACGACACCGACATGGCCCCGAATGAGCTCGGATCGCGACGCTTTGTAGCAAATTGCGTCGGGGCGTGGAGTCGAGCTTGGCGAGTTGCCCCGGGCTTCACATCGAGCTTGGTTGGCAACGACGTCTTGAATCTTCTTTGGATGACTGGCCTTTGGCTGGTGCTGCTGTCGAGCCGTACCTATTCAGCTCCAGCTCCTCCCAAACCGCTCCTGGCTCCGCAAAGTCCCATTTTGGCTCCTCAGAATCGTGACGGTGCCCAAGTCCGCCCCGTTGACCCTGGTATGCAGGGCTCCCCCGATCAACCGAGAGGGCGGGACGGTGAGAATCAGCAAACCCCCGAGCCAATCTTGCGGCGTCACTTCGCGACTCAGGACTCTGAAGAGTGGGATAAAGCAATTGCCCAACTCAGGGGCATTTCGGATCCCACCGAAGGCGAGTGGGCGGTCGACCTGGTCGTCGAGCTCTTGACCACCAAACCCGACAAGGCGCTGAGTGACTATCTCTGGGTCAACCTCTTGCGCAAAGATAAATTCCCCATCAGTCAGCGCATCTTGATCGCGTTACTCGCCTCAGGCCGAGCGAGTGAATCCGATCAGCGCGAGTGCGAAGAACGGCTTCTTCGGCTGATCCGGGAGGGTTCGCCGAACCCGGGGAGCGCCGCGGATCGATCGGTCCCGCCACTCTTCTGGGCGACCCTCACCCACACCGCGAGGCCGGCCGTATTTCGCGAGTTATTCGATGTGCTCTACGACCACAACCCCGTGCGCGTCATCGGCGTCTCGGTTGACCGGATCGAAGCGGCCGAGGTTGCCGAACCCAGCCCGAGTCAGACCTCAGTCGCTGAGGCGGCGCGTCGAGCGTTGTCTCGGAGTGTCGGCGTCCAGTTTACTACGGCACAAGATTACCGGAGCTGGTACGAATCCCGCGGCTTGAGTTGGCTCGCCTCGCTACGCGAACTTCGTGAGAGCTACCACGAAAATCAACTGCTCGAGCTCTGGAAGACCGCGACTCGACAACTTCGGGACGGGGCCGGTTACGAGAAATGGCTCCTCGATTCGATCGCCGATACCCAGATCGGCGCCATTCGGAGCGAAGGACTCGCCGAAATTCGTAATCACGTGCTCAATATCTCGGCCCAAAGCGAGGAAGCGCGCGTCACCTCACTCAAACCGATCCTCGAGCGTTGCATCGACATTGTCACGAACGATGCGTCTCTCTCACTCCGCGGGCTTGCGATCGAAGCCTTGGCAACGATGACGATTTTCCGGCGCGACCCGGGTTTGATCAAATTACTGAGCCAAACGATCGACCCTCTTCGCGATTCGTCGCGGACCAGCGACCAGTATCGACTCGGAGTGCTCGCGGTCAAAGCGGTGGGGGAATTGCGTCCCGAACCCGGCGACAACGCAGTGAATCAGAGCCTCGTTAGGCTCTTTGATTATCTGAAGAAAAAAACTCCGGGGCGAGACTGGGTCGGTTTGAATACCGCTCTCTCTCCCGAAGAGCGCGACCTGCTCGGACCGCTCTTGATCGCTCTCAACAATCCCGCCTTCGCGGGCGAGATTCCGATCACGGACTTTGGAGCGCTCTTTTCGGCGACTGAGACCAAGGAACTGCGCGAGTCGATCTTCGTGATCTTCCAAAGCTTCACCACCGAAGCCACCCGCCCCGAAACGCGCCAAGCTCTGCTCGACTTCTATGCAACGATCCTGGCCAATCTCAACCCGAACTACTTGCGCAAGGCGATCAATGGGATCGATCTACTGCGCGGGGACGGGCTCGGGGTACTTAAGAAGTTCGTTGAGAATGCCGGGGCTCCGGTTCCCGAGCGCCGCGAAGCGGTGCGAGCGATCGCCAAGGAAGTTGGCCTGGAGGCGACACGTATCCTCGTCTCTCTCTATCGACGATTTTATGGAGGAGCCGAGAAAGAGCTCGCTGAGGAGATTCGTCGAGCGGTGATTCGTGTGGTCGTGGGTGACCAACAGTTCGACTGCTTGACCCTCCTGCTGTTCCAAGAGGATGGCGAGCCCTATCCCTGGTCGAAGTCGATTCTCGAGCAGCCGAAAGTGGTCGAGCTCTTGAATGCACAATCCGGCAATTGGGGGGGAGAAGAACTGAAACTAGTCTACGAACGTTGGCTCAAAATCCAGAACTTGCGCGTCGAAGCGCTCGAGGTTCAAGCACAGACCGCGAAGACGATTGTGGATGAGATCGAACGGCGCAAAGCTCTGTCAGAACTCGTCAACCATATCGAAAGTACGGCGAGCGAGCTCGAACTTTCAGTGCCGTTATTCGCTGATCTCAAGGCGATCAATCAGGCTCAAGTTCGACTTTTGACGGCCCTCGGCCGCGGTGATTACGGTGAAGCGATCCAGCACCTCAAGAGTGCGATCAGTCTTCCTGAGCAAGCCGTGGCCAAAAAGAATGAGCTGATTCGCTGGGCGGTCGACCGCCTCGAGGGGACCTCCCGACCCGACCGCCTCGATTTTTATCCGCGGCTGCGCGAACTTCTCGCCAACAGTAGTTTCGAGCTCGAGGCGGCGACAAGCCTTTTAATCGAGCAGAATGAGAAACAGACCAAGCCCAAGGAGACGGTCGAGGGCGACGGGCGCGAAGAGACGCCCGAAGACGGCTCGTTCTATCAGCTCGCGTTTCCAAGTATCTAGTGTCCTGTTCGAAAAGTTCGAGCAAGAATCGCCGGCCCTCGACCTCCC
>CAYZYD010000025.1:0-14669 GCA_964482505.1 uncultured Planctomycetia bacterium
AATCGAGATACTCGGGAGGGTCGAAAGCGGGAAAGCGTTTCAAGGGAGATGATCTCCAAACCAATCGGAACTGGCTTCAATAAATCGTAAGAAATCCTCGGTTGGTCCTTCGTACGGGTGGCGAGTCCCGAGGGTATGGTCGCCATCCGCGAGGGCCAAGAGCGCCTTTGAGGGGTGCTCAACCGAGTCGAGAATGAACTCAGCCTCTGAAAAATCATCCGTTTGGTCACGCCGTCCATGAACCACGAGAGTGGGTACCGGGTGCGACTGAAGAGCTCGTTTGAGATCATACCGCTCGGCGTGTTCGCGACAGTCCTCGAAGAAAGACGCACTCAACCGAAGTATTTGCCCGGTTCTGGCGTTTGGAACTTCGAGATAGCCCCGATCTTGGCACGCTTCGATCTGCTCCTCTGAATAGCGGAGACCGCGGCCGGGAGCACCCAAAGTAACAAGGGCCCGAAGCTCGGGAATTTCGGCCGAAGCGAGCAAAGCCACGTAGCCGCCTCGCGAGTGTCCGATCACCCCGAGCCCGCATTCGCGGAGTTCAATATCGGAAGGTAACCACTCTTTATTCTGGTCCACAACTGCCTTGAGGTCGTCGATCTCAGCCCCGTAGGTGTTGGCGGAGAAGTCGTCGGGTCGGTCGTGCCGATCCGAGTCGCCGCTGACCCCAGCCAAGGAGAAGGTAAACCGATTGACCAGGTAACCGCTCTCAGCGAACCTCCGGCCGAGGTCCGGCCAGCCGCCCCAATCTTTGAACCCCTTGAACCCGTGGCAGAAAATCAAAACCGCCTTCGGCGACCCGCTCGGCATTTCCACGGTTCCACGCACCGCTCGCCCGGGGGCCACTTGTAATTCGTAGTTTAAACTTCTGGTCATACTTGTACACTCCTGAGCTACCGCTAGCCTCACCCGCACACCTGAACCGTCCTCAAGCCGCTGAATTCCCGTAAGTACTGTCAGGCTGCGTAGCGCTGGCACACTGTTGCGCAAAAGGGGACGCGAGGGACGAACTCCCGCTTCGGACAGTGAAGCTCTTCACACAAACAGTTTCGAGGTGGACGTGATTGTCCTCTACTGGATGACTCCCGACCCGATCGTCGCGCGCCGTGATACCAGTCTCTTCGAGGTCTTCCGGCAGATGCAGACGCACCGCATCCGTCGACTGCCCGTGGTCGAGCACGACGATGAGCTCTGCGGGATGGTCGGTCGGTCGGAACTGTACCGCTGGCTCCACCCCGATCGGCTCGCTGAGGGGGACCTGAGCGAAGAGGAGATCGCTCAGCTCAGCTCGATCTTCGTCGGTGAGGTGATGAATGCGAAACCGAGTACTTGTGAGGCCTACGATCATATCGAAGATATCTGCGCTCGCATGTCACGAGAGAAGTGCGGCGCCTACCCGGTTCTCAATCGCGGGCATCTCGTCGGAATCATCTCCGAATCCGACCTCCTGAAAGCGATGGCGGAGCTTTCGTTCCAAGGAGGAACGGGAAAACGTATCACGGTTCGAATCGACCAAAGCCGAGACGAACTTCTCTACGATCTCGTCGCCCTTTGCCGCCGGCACGACCTTAAGCTCCTGAGCGTTCTCCGCCACCAAATCCTCGACGAATCGGCGACAATCGCCACACTTCGCGTCGACGGCCCACAGCTCGACGCCTTTGTGGCCGACCTTTGGGACGACGAATTTCGCGTGGTCGAGATCAGTTCAGAATCTTCAGATCGCGACCCGCCTCCGCAAAGCTCTTGATCGTGCGATCGATCTGCTCGTCAGTGTGAGCCGCGGAAAGTTGCACGCGGATCCTCGCCTGACCGCGAGGAACGACCGGGTAGGAGAAGCCGACTACGAATATTCCCCGCTGTCCAAGGGCCTCCGCCAGCGCCATGGTTTTCTTTTCGTCACCGATCATGATCGGGACAATCGGATGGATGCCCTCGGGAATCTCGAAGCCAGCTGCGGACATCTCCTCTCGAAAGCGAAGCGCATTCGCCTGCACGCGCTCGACTCGCTCTGGTTCGCGGTCAATCAAGTCGAGAGCGGCAATGCCGGCGGCCGCGATCATGGGGGGCAAAGTATTTGAGAAGAGGTACGGCCTCGAACGCTGCCTCAACATCTCGATGATCTCTCGCCGTCCCGAAGTAAATCCACCGATCGCCCCGCCGAGAGCTTTGCCGAGCGTTCCGGTGACGATATCGACGCGATCTTGAACCCCGAAATGCTCAGGCGTCCCGCGCCCCTGAGCACCGACAAAACCCGTGGCGTGGCAATCGTCCACCATGACGAGGGCTCGGTACTTGTCGGCGAGGTCACAGATCTGATCGAGCGGAGCGAGGGCACCGTGCATACTGAAAACCCCGTCGGTCGCAATCAGCCGAAAGCGGGCATCTTGAGACTCTTCGAGACAGCGCTCGAGATCGGCCATATCGATCGTCTTGTAGCGAAACCGGCGCGCCTTGCAGAGTCGGATGCCGTCGATAATGCTCGCGTGGTTCAGTTCGTCTGAAATGATCGCATCATCGGCCGATAGCAGTGGCTCGAAGAGCCCACCGTTAGCGTCGAAGCAAGCAGCGTAGAGAATCGTATCGTCTGTACCCAAAAACTCCGCCAAGCGCGCTTCGAGTCGCTTGTGAACGGTTTGGGTCCCGCAGATGAATCGAACCGAGGATAGCCCGTATCCAAACTCATCGAGACCGTTACGAGCCGCTTCAGTCAACTCGGGATGGTTACTGAGCCCGAGATAATTGTTCGCGCAAAAGTTGAGGGATTCGCCCTCGTCGGTATCGACGACTGGGCCTTGGGGGCCCCGGATGATCCGTTCGCGCTTGTAGAGGCCGGCGTCTCGAATCTGTTGAATTTCCTCAAGGAGCCAATCTCGATTGGTGTACATATCAGGTCACTTTCTCTGGTGGTCGACAGTAAGGGCCGATCCGAGATTTGCGTCGCGAGACCAAAGATTGCAGATTGAGCCGGAACTACCCGGAACCGGAGCGTGGAAACTCTTCGCTAACCCTCAGGCCAGCGACCCTCGGCGGGGGCTGTTTCAAAGTTCGTGCGGGGGCTCCGTGGGCTCCCGCCATTTGGGTTCGCCCACCGGCGAATCAAACCTCAACCGGACCACCCAAGGCGGCCACAAATCTTAACCGACTCTGAGCTTGCCTTTTTGGCGGCGACTCACCATATTTTCTTTTATGCTTGAATCAAAGATCCTTCAAGACCGAAGCTTATTGACGCGCCGGCGAACGAAAATCGTCTGCACGATCGGCCCTTCTTCGGATTCTTTAGAGATGATCGCCCAGCTTATTCAGTCGGGCATGAACTGCGCTCGGATCAACGCCTCGCACGGCGACCATGACGGCCACCGAGAGATTATTCGCAAAGTTCGGGCAGCCGCCAAGGAGAATGGTCGTCCAGTGGCGATTCTGTATGACCTCCAGGGCCCCAAAATCCGCACCGACAATAAGAGTGAATCGCTTCCCTTGACGGTAAAAAAAGGCGATCTGCTCGAACTCGTGGTCAGACGACCGGCTCAGGGTCAGGAAGTCGGGGTCGACTACAACGACCTCGATCGCGATGTTCGAGTTGGCCACCCGCTGTTGATCGATGACGGGTCGATCGCAACCGTAGTCGAAGAGATCGGTGACGGCAAAATCAAATGTCGCGTTTCCAACGACGGAGTGATCGAAAAGCGCAAGGGGATTAACTTGCCCTCGAGCGCGGTCAGCGCCCCCCCTTTGACCGAGAAAGACATCCGCGACGCCCATTTCGCGATCGAGCATTCGGTCGACGTGATCGCCCTCTCATTCGTCCGCAGATCTTCGGACGTCGTAGCACTCAAGGACATTATCCAGAAAAAGCGCTCTTCGATTCAGGTGATCTCGAAGATCGAAAAGCCTCAGGCTCTCGAAGATCTCTCGGGAATCATCGAGGCCTCTTGGGGCGTGATGGTGGCCCGGGGCGATCTCGGGGTCGAGCTCCCGCCCGAAGAGGTACCTTACGTTCAGAAGAAGATTATCGCAGAAGCAAACGCTCGAGGGCGTCCCGTCATTACCGCGACTCAGATGCTCGAAAGCATGACCCGAAACCCCTATCCGACCCGGGCCGAGGCGAGCGACGTCGCCAATGCAGTTCTCGACGGCACCGACGCGGTGATGCTCTCGGCCGAAACCGCCACGGGTAAGTTCCCGCTCCAATCGGTTCAGATGATGGTTCGAATCCTCCGTACGATCGAGTACTACGATCGACCTCGACCCGCCCTGGATCGGCACCTACGTGGGGTGGGTAGTATCGCCGAGGCGGTTGCCGATGCGGCCGTTCGCGTTGCTCACGATCTCAAAGCTCACGCCATCGTTGCATTTACTCAGCTCGGTCAGAGCGCCCTTCTCACCGCGATGCGCCGCCCGGCTCGCCAGATTGTTGTCTTCACAACCAACGAGCGCCTCTCCAACTTGTACGCGATAACTTGTGGGATCCGCTCCTACGTAATCAGCCCGGTCTCCTCGACCGATGAGCTCCTCACCAAACTCGACGAGGAGTTGCTCGAAGATGGACTCGCGAGCAAAGGCGACTGCCTGGTGCTCCTGATGGGCGCACCGACCCACCGACTCGGCCCTCCTAACCTGATGCTCGTTCACACCTTGGGAGAGTGGTCCAGCCTCGGCTAACCAAACCCGGCCCCCAAAAACCAAGCACTCTCAGAAGAGTTCCCCTTGCTGTGGCGGTTCCGGCGGGGCGGGAATTCGTCGCCATGAGAATTCGGGACCTGGGTCCTCACCCCGGTAGAGAGCTCGAAAGAGCTCAATCGAGGCCGGGGCGTGGCCAGCGAAGTGATTATTAAAATAGCCAAAGACGTCGAGGCCTTGAGTCCGAAGCGCACGGATCAGCTCGATCCAATCCCGGATCTTGTCGCGGTAATCGTAAACAAGATGGTCGAACTTGTCGGTGATCTTTTCAATCGCCTTGTGGTTACCGAGCCAGCGCAAGTAGGTGAAGCCGGGAGCGGCCGCGCTCAGGAGCGATTCCCAAACTTCGGGTCGAGGCATTCCAACTTTCTCGGTGCCGGCGAGCGCCACCCCTCGGCTCGAGCAGAGCTCGACCAGGTCAGAGTCGAGCCACTTGCGATTACGAACTTCGACCACGTACCGAAAGCCCCCGGGCAGCTCCGCCAGAAACGCGTCGAGTCGCTGGGCGAACGCGGCGAAGTTCGAAAATTCAGCCTTACGAAAGTAGGGAAACTGCAGAAGCAGCGGGCCGAGCCGGGAACCGAGTTCGCTCATAGTATCCAGGAACACCCGCATATCGGTCAGCGCGTCACCCACCAAGATCTTCTCGTGAGTAATCGTGCGCGGTACCTTGGCGGAGAAAAGGAACGAGTCCGGAGTGCGGCTCCGCCAGGCCCGAACATGGATATCGCTCGGCATAGCGTAGAATGTCGCATCGATCTCTACCGTGTCGTAGACTTCGCTGTAGCTCCGGATGAACTCGTTACTCGGAGTACCCCGGGGGTAGAACACCCCGACCCAATCGCGTTCCGACCAAGAAGAAGTCCCGATGTGGAGTTGAGGATCGCCTTCGAACAGGTTGAGCTCCTCTCCCGTATCTCCGAATCAAAGCCAAAGAGATTCTGACCAAAGCACCGATGAGAACCCGCAAGTCCGCCCCAAAAATTGTTGTGAGCCATCTTGAAGGGTATGACCGCGGCCGTCGCGATGTCCTCAGGCAATCTCGACTCACCTTTGGTCGATCTGAGGATTGTGACGTCAGATTCGACCTCACGAACCAACCCGAAGTATCGATGGTGCACGCCGAGCTCGTTTTTCCGAGCTCCGGACCGCCGGTGCTGCGGGACCTCGATTCGACCAATGGTACCTGGGTCAACGGCCATGAGATCTCGGAGTCCGAGATTCAGTTCGGCGACGAACTAGAGTTCGGGCACGGCGGCCCCAAAGTGCGGATCGAGCGCAACGAGCCCTTCTGGCACCGGCTCAGCCGGTACCTCGGACTCACCGCCAAACAGTCGTCGAAGTCATAGTCGGATCTCATAAGCACAAGTCAAACTTCACTCGGGTTCAACCCCCCGCCGCGAGCGCCGCATAGACGGGTCGAATCCGCTCCTTCACGATCTGAGTTCGCTCGGGCCAAGGGCAAAAGCTACCCAATACCGCATTTTCGGCGAGCTGTTGAAAGTCACCCAGCCCGAGTCCGAAGAGGTCTCGTGCGATAGCCCATTCCCGGGAGAGGCTCGTCGCAGACATCAGGATGTTGTCGGTATTCAAAGTCACCATAAATCCGCTGTCGTAGTACTTCGGAAACGGGTGATCCTCGAGCCGGTCGCACGCTCCGGAATGGACATTCGACGACAAGCACATCTCGAGCAGGATTCGCTGGTCCCGGATGTAGTTGGCCAGGTTGCCCTGCGATTCACTCTCTTCGGAGAAGTCCTCGTAGAGACGCGTAGCGTGTCCAATGCGGTGTGCTCCACAAAACTGGATCGCCTGCCAGATTGAGGAGAGGCCGAAAGCTTCACCCGCGTGAATCGTGATGTAGAAGTTCGATCGACGCAGGAATTGAAATGCATCGAGGTGTCGTTTGGGGGGGTGACCCGACTCATCCCCCGCCAGGTCAAAGCCGACGACCCCACGGTCCCGAAAATCGACCGCGAGTTCGGCCATTTCGAGCGAACTCGAAGCCTCGCGATTCCTGAGACCGCACACGATCAGCCGGACCACACACTTTCGGTCTGAATCGGAAGCGCTCGCAAAGCCTCGTAAGACGGCATTGACGACCGATTCGAGATTGAGTCCGCGATCGACGTGAAGCATCGGAGCAAACCGAATCTCTGCGTAGACGACCCCGTCGGCGATCAGGTCCTCGACGCGCTCGCTCGCAACCCGCTCGAGCGCCTCTTCGGACTGCATCACCGAAGTCGTGACCCGAAAGCCCTCGAGGTAGGTGGGCAAGTCCCCAGTCTGGGCCCCCCGGTGAAACCAGGTTTCGAGCTCCCCGGCGTCGGTAGTCGGGAGCGAGACTTGGAGATCGCGTGCAAGCTCGACGATCGTCTGGGGTCGAAGCCCCCCATCGAGGTGGTCGTGAAGCAGCGCCTTGGGCAGTCGCGCGATCAGCTCGTCAGGTATTGCCTCTCGAGGGGGGGTATAGTCAGCGACCATAGAGACGCTCCTTGAGTCCGGGGAAATGTTCCTCTATCGAAACTTTGTAGAACTGACAGAGATACTCGAGTTCTCTGAGGGTCGCGAGTTCGAGACCTTTAAGAATCGCCGGGGACGCTCGACGCCAAACGAAGCCTTTCGCCGTGATCGAGTCCGGCGTGAGAAAATACAGCGAGAGCGCGTCCGATTCCAACGCGGCGAAGTCAACTCCCGACTGACCTTCGCGCACGGACTCCAACGGAACTCTGTTCAAAGCCTCGAGCTCCTCGGCGGCCGACTTACCAAATCGAGCCCAACCAAACAGGTACTCACAGTAGAAACGGGCGACGAGGGGCTTCTCGGAGGAAGAGGCGAGAGCTTTGAGAAACTTCTCCACCACGCCTTCGAGTGGGTCCAGATCGGTAAACTCCGCCTTGAGTGTTTGGTAAAGCGGCTCGGTCGCGGAAGGTCCGAAAGCTAAGTAGCTGAGCCACAGTAGTTCGCAGCACTTCGTTTTGTAGACCTCCGTACTCTCTTCCTCAAAATCCAATCCGCCGAGCCGCAACTCTCGATAAAGAGGTCGCCACTCAAGCTCGGGAATACTGATCCAACCGCTGCGCTCTTCGTCGAACCGGAGTCGGCCTCGCAAGAGAAGCTGTTCGATCGCACTCAGGAAGTTGATGTCACGGCGGTAGAGCTCGGTCAGGATGGGGTCGCTTCGCTCAAACCTCACGTCGGCTCGAAGAGTCAGCGCCCGCAGCCGACCCTGAAGCGTCCAATAGGCGGCGTGGGAGGCGTGATGGCGCCAATCAAAGGGGCCAAAGTCGCGAACCAGCGCCAACATCAAGGCTGGGTCCATCGCGAACCACTGCCGCAGCAAGTAACCACGCAGACAGTCGATCAACGCTTCGAAATTCGTCGAATCAAAATCGGGGGCCCGTTCGTCGAGCCAATCCCGAGCCCAACTCCCGAGGTCCATCGAATCCCAAAAGCGACTTTGAGGTAACGACTCGAGGAGCTCCCCCACTTTGCCCTCGAGCTCAGGGAATTGCTCATTCAACTCTCGGGCCCGGAAAGGAGAGCCAGCGACCTTGCGAAGCGCAGCTTCATCGCGACAGGCTGCCCCGAGAATTCGTTCCCACTTCACGATCAAACGCTCGCGGTAGTACCAGGCGTGGGGATCGGTGTCGGTCCCGATCTTGGACCAAAACCAAAAGGTCAGGTCTTGGTGCAGTGTCCAACTCAGTGGGTTGAAGCGCAGACCTCTCGAACGCACGAGATCGAGCCCACTTTCGACCCAGACCCAGCCCTCTTGAGCGGTCGGAGCGTACTGGCTGACGTCGTAGACAAGATTGTAAGCTTGAAACGACCAAACCCGATCGAAGCGCGGAGAGAGCTCAGAAATCCACTCGGCGAGCTGAGCCGCTTCATGGATTCGACCCCGATCCTGAAGATGCGAAGCGCGGATCCAGAGATAATTGATCACCCAAGCGCGAAAGCCCCCAAGCAGTGTGTGAATCAGCGCGAGGTCGGGAGGCACGCCGACGGAGCTACCGCTCGTATGGCCGATACCGAGCTCTACCCGAACCCGATCGACGCGCTGGTTAACGAGTTGGAGACTCACCCCAGCCACGAGGAAGACCAGAATAGGAATCAGAAAACGACGACTCACAGCTGCACCCTGGCTAACTCCTTCTTGCGGTAGATCAAACTGGCGAGGGCGAGGGCCGTTAGGTTCCAGACAAGACCGACTTTCCAAGTCAGGGCCCAGAGATCACCAGCCGGGATTCTGCGTCCTTGCAGCAAATGTCGATTGGGTGAAGACTCCGAGTAAGCACTCAAGATCGAAAGCAGCCCGACCCCGAAACGCTCCGTATTTTCAAGAACAGCATTGAGAGCGCGGGTGACGAATCCCTGATCGGGGCGTCCATGGTGGTGGATCTGAGCTCCCGAGAAATCAAAGTCGCTGAGGACAAAGCCGCTCAAACTCGCGGCGAGGACTAAAGAACCGCAAAAGAGGATCGCGACCGGAAACCCAGCCAGACTCCCCGCAAGGAGACCGAGCACACAGACGAACAAGAGCTTTATTAACAGCCAAGCTCCGAGCCGGAGCAGATTGCTCGCGTAGCTCGAAGCGGGATAGAGGATCTCGAGTCCATCCCTGAGCGAGAGTTTCCCGGCTGAGAAGTTTGCTAGGACGAGGGCAGGCTCCGCCACAGAAATATCTTCGGGAACGGGGACTTCGACAACCTGTCCTACGGGAAGCACGTAGAGCTTCGACTCAGCACCCACCCACTGAATCTTAATCCGACACGAGCCACTACTCGGAGGTGGCAGGAGGACCGGCCTCAAGACGAGCCGGGCATCTGTGGGCTTGTCGATCGAATCAAACACAAAGGGAACCGCCCGTTTTTCGGGGATGCTCCGCGTCCAGACGTGGCGTACCACTTCTTCTGCCTCAGCCCGAGCGAGCTCGGGATCACTCGGTAACTCTCGCGTCGTATCGGCCATAAAATTCTCGACCGCTCTCGCGAGCGACTGCGGCTCCGGTTTGGCTTCCGCACTACCCCGCCCGGTGAGCAGACTGCGCTCGATGAGTTCACTGCCGGCGCGGCCAGAGAGTTCGCTCGCGAACAATCGGCTTTCGGCCCAGAGACAACCGAGATTGCATGCGGTGTAAATTGTGAGGAGCGCTCCGGTACCGAGTAAGCGCCCGAGGAGGTAGTGGAGTCGAGGCAACGGTTTGACAAAGAGCAGCTGCACGTACTTATCACGGAAGTCCTGACAGACCGTCTGAGTCGAGTGAATCAGCGCGAGCAGTGATCCGACAAAGAAGATGAGGTTCGTTGAGTAAGTGAGGAAGGTCTTCATTTGGACTACGGGGCTCAATGAGGCCTCGGGGAGCTCGCGAAAGATGATCAAGCCGAGCACGCTAACTGACATCATGACCAGAAACACCCCTTGGCGCCGCGCTTGGATAATCGTGAGCTGAGCCAGGGTCAAGAGTCTCGAAACGCAGCAGACGCGTGCAGCGACTTGTGAAAGAAGAACCGCGAGGATAACGGTCGCAACTCCTCGAAGAAGGAGCCCCCAGCCCAGCGTGTCACCGACCGAATAGACGGCCACACTGAGAATAAGTAGTAGTAGCGACAGGCGGCTCTTCAAACTTCCTCGGTCGGGGGGCGAGTCGATTGGCAACCCGTTGTCTCGGGCGCCGTCGGCACCTCGGTATTCACGGTCTGAGCTGCTGAATTTTTGAGAAACGGAGCAAGCTCGCTCTGATACTGGGCTCCGCTCGTCCCTCTACCTTCCCGGCTCGCCCGCTGGATCAAATCAAAAAAGAAACTCTCGAGCCGCTGCCGACCAGCCCCGACTTCGATGAGTTCGCGTCCCTGCCGAGCGAGTTCATTCTCGATCGACGCGAGTTGGTTGGCACTGAGCGACTCAGTGCGCAAGACAGTTTCGGATTCGAGGCTGAGCAGAGAGTCACACCGCCCTTCGGCGATCTTCTCTCCCCCGAAGAGAATCAGGAGTTCGTCACAGATCTCCTCGATATCGGCGAGTAAGTGGCTGGAGACGAGCAGCGTCTTGCCTCGCCGCGAGAGCTCGATCAAGAGCTCCTTCACCTGATGGATTCCGACCGGGTCAAGCCCGCTCGTCGGTTCGTCAAGGATGAGCAACTCAGGATCGTTGATCAGCGCCTGCGCGAGCCCGAGTCGCCGCTGCATCCCCTTTGAGAACTCAACGACCCGTCTCGCTCCCACTCCCTCGAGGCCGACCATCGTCAGTAGCTCCGCGGCCCGTCGGCGGCGAGTGCTGCGATCGAGATTAAAAAGCCGGCCGAAATACTCAAGGGTCTCGCTAGCACTGAGAAAGGGGTAAAGGAAGGTCTCTTCGGGCAGATAGCCGATCCTCGACTTGGTTTCGATACTGTCGGGCCGTTCGCCCAAAACCTCCACTTGACCAGCACAGGGCTTGAGAAGTCCGAGGAGGAGCTTGATCGTTGTCGACTTACCCGAGCCGTTGGGTCCGAGAAAGCCGAAGAGTCGACCCGCCTCCACCCGGAAGCTCAGGCCGTTCACCGCGGTCACTCGCGGCCGGAGCCAGAAGTCTCGAAACCGCTTGGTCAGATCTTCGCACTCAATAACCGTTGACGACTTCGACGCCATGACAGATTCACCTCGGGCGAAAGCAAAACGTGAATAGACGACACGGCGAGCTCCACTCGACGCTCTTACCCCAAGCCTATCCCAGTTCTGAGCTCGAGGGCCTTGCCGGCGAACACTCCGGGGAGTATACGAACTTATTTCGGCCGCGACATTCAATTCTATAGTCTGGCCAGCGAATGGGAGACACGGAGCCTGCTCGGCCACGACACCTCGATCTCCTCAATTACTGAATTCGGCCGAGGAATTGAGACGCGCGAGGACCAACCTGGGAGATCGATTTTTGAGCGTCGCACCAGCCGACTCTCTCTCTCGCCTGAGATTCGCTTTTGGGGCACAATTTGCATAGGTGCATTGGCTGAATCGGTGCAACTGCGCAGCGTTGCAACTGGCCGAATCGCCCATAGCAGCACCAGCTCGGGTCAAGGCTGAGCTACCCTCGAGACGATGAGGGAATTTCAGAGAGGAGTGTTCCGAAAGAAGCGTAATTTTTGGGGTTTATCAACCAGAGCTTCATACTTGGAAACGGTCTATTCGATGGCGTCGCTGCCAGAATCATTCGCGCAAATCGGTGCGGTCGCGACCAACACTTATCGCGACGCGATTCGACAACCCGTCTACATCGTCTTATTGTTGGCGACGATCGCCCTTCTCATCGTCAGCCTGTCGGTGGTCGCCTTCACGCTTAAGGACGATAACAAGCTCCTACACGAGGTTTCGCTCAGCACTCTGCTCACGGCAAGCGTCCTCCTCAACTCGCTCTCTTCGATCGTGGCCTTGAGTGGGGACTTGAGTTCTCGGACCTCACAATTGCTATTATCGAAACCTCTTCGACGCGTCGACTTCCTCCTCGGAAAATACCTCGGGCTGGCGGGTTCGACCCTCACGACCCTGACAATCTGGGCGCTGATCTTCTTTATAACGAGTCGGCACGGCGTCGTTTCAAGTATCCGAGTTCCCTATCACGAACCGATCCTCGTATTCGGTCCGCTCGCTCTGGGCATCTCGGTGTCTATGAGCGCGCTCGCCAACTATCGCCACGGCCGCTCTTTCGCCTCTTCGCTCGTGCGCTGGCTTCTTGTGTCATTGGGGTTAGTGGTCGTTATCTGCCATCTCTGGGGACCCGATTGGCAGTTCACTCCTCAAGGTGTCGATCCGACCATCCTCCTCGCGACGCTCCTGATCGCCGAAGCAGTGCTCATCCTCGCGGCGATCAGCGTGGCGATCGCGGTCCGATTCGGACCGGTCAGCTCCCTCGGCCTCACCTTGGTCATCTTCGCCCTGGGGTTGACGTCGGAGGGCGTCTTCGGGCAGAGATTTGCGGGGGAGTGGTGGGCAAACGCGCTTTACATTCTCGTTCCGAATCTGCAGTACATGTGGTTGGGGGAGGCGATTCTCGAAGGAAGCTCGGTGCCATTTAGCTATCTCTCGTGGGTCAGCCTCTACGCGGTCGTTTATATCACTGCCATACTCGCTCTCGGGACGGCTCTCTTTGCCAGTCGAGAGCTTAAGTGAAAGAACCGGTTCCTATGCTGTTTATGAACCCCGCTGAACGCGCTCTGAGTGAGGCTGTCGGCAACCTCGCCTACACGAATCCGTTTTTGCCCGAACGGGTTGAGCTCGAACGTCAGGGTCTCGGGGACGAGTTCGTCGATTCCGGCTCGGTCTGGCATGTTCAGGTCTCGTCGATGAGCGGCGGCCCCAACTCCGAACGCCTCTTTCAGAAAGCCGCCCCACTCGCCGAAACGCTCAGGACACGACTAGTCGACGCCGAAACCCGTGAGCAGGCCAGTCGAGACGAGCTGATGCTCTACGAGGATCTGGTGCTCTACACGCTCTACCACGAATTCGAGGCGAAGATTCTCGACACCATGCAGCGCGCCTTCAAACGGCAAGCGAAAGAGAGTTCCGTCGATTTCTACGAGGAATTCGAGTCGCGTTACCACCACTTCCTCGAGGTTTCTCGACTCAAGCCGCGTCAAAGCTGTCCGCGGATCTTCTCGGTCTTCTTCCAGATCCGGCGCGCCTTCTTTCATATCTTCTTTAGTCTCATCGGTTCCTCTATGCCGATGGCGAGGCTGCGAGCGGCGATTTGGCAGTCAATTTTTACTCATGACATCCGGCGCTACCAGCAGGTTCTCTTTGACGGCCTCCGGGACATGTCGACCCTCATCACCGGACCGAGTGGTACGGGAAAAGAGCTCGTCGCTCGCGCAATTGGCCTCTCGAGGTACATCCCGTTCAACCCGAGCCAGAAGAAGTTTAACTGCAACATCGCGGGTTCCTTCTACCCGCTCAACTTGTCCGCCCTCTCCTCGACCTTGATAGAGTCCGAGCTCTTTGGGCATCGCCGGGGTTCCTTTACGGGGGCTCTCGAGGATCACGTCGGCTGGTTTGAACGCTGTGTCGAATCGGGCTGCGTCTTTCTGGACGAGATAGGGGAGCTTGATGCCGGGGTCCAGGTCAAGCTACTGAGAGTCCTCCAGAGCCGCACCTTTCAGCGTATTGGAGATACCCAAAATCGTGCCTTCCACGGCAAGATCATCTCAGCCACTAATCGCGACCTCACGGTCGAACTCGCCGAAGGCCGATTCCGCGAAGATCTCTACTACCGACTCTGCTCGGACACGATTCGCACTCCGAGTCTCGCCGAGCAGCTCGAAGCCAATCCCGACGAACTCTTCCCGATGCTGCTCTTTATCGCCCGGCAGATCGTCGATTCGGACACCGCTCAGGAACTCGCTGAAGAGTGTGCCGATTGGATCGGTGAGAATCTCGGAGTCGACTACTGCTGGCCCGGCAACTTTCGAGAGCTCGAACAGTGCGTTCGCAACCTTCTCATTCGAGGAGAGTACCGACCCGCCCACCGCGGAAGTGGTGGCGGCTGGTCGGGCAAACTCTTTGAAGAGCTGCGCACGGCGCAGCTCACGGTCGATGATTTGGTCCGCAAATACTGCACGATCGCTTACGCTCGCGTCGGAAACTACGAAGGTACCGCGAGGATCCTCAATATCGATCGGCGCACCGTGAAAGCGAAGATCGACACCGAGCTACTCGACGAGATTCGCGCCGATCAAGTTCATTAACCTGAGCAATGTCCGCCGACGGTCATCAGATGCTCAAATCGGGCTCGAGATCTTTGACAATCGCCTCGAGACCACGGCGCTCGACCACCCGCCGCGCGGACTCTTCGCCGACGTACTCAAAGATCAATAAGTTCAGATAAGTCGCTCCCGCGACGCTCGGGTGTAAAAGGTCCCAGATAAAGAGATCGCGTATAGTCGCCCGCTGGCCGTCGATCTCGAGATCGGTCTCTGCCCCGCGCAGCGCCATGAGCCAGTCGTGCAGGGGGACGACGAC